>JAKZVK010000540.1:0-2674 GCA_047516085.1 Bryobacterales bacterium | reverse complement strand
GCTGCCGGTCCCGCGCTCGGCTACCGCACTCCGCAAACGTCCGCGGACGGACGTTCGCTCCGCTTGGTCTCCTGCTTCTTCAGAAAGCCGTTTGAACCGACCCGCGTTCAGTTTCGATCAGTTCTCGGTGCTCGCTGACAGCGACACGCAAGCAGTTGCTCTCGGCGCGGCCGCCGCTGACCGGCACGCATTGGGACGCGCTGCTGGCTGCGGTGGTGGAACACGTCGCCACGCTGCACGGCCACGAGCCGCCGCCCTGGATCGACGAACCGGAACGGTTCCGCAAGCGCCCCCGAGGGAATGCGAGCAGCCGGAGCGACGACATCGACGCTGGCAATCAACGGGCTCGCCTGCGCGCCAGCGTCGTTCCTGCGGCACGGCATCGTGGCGGACCCGAGAGACCTCGACGCGCGCGGGGGCGAGCTCGAACGCTGGAGCGCCGACGACTGATACGAATTGATGAGCACCTTCTCTACGATAGGCTGACGCGATTGAGATCGCCCCAACGGATTGTCGCCGCGTTCTCCAGCTAACCAGTGTGTAGCGCGCGGTACGCGCGACTGTAGTGCGGTCGGCCCGTATCCGGAATCACCGGGTCGGGGGGGATGGGGCCGAGCAGCCGGCGGTGCAGTGCCCCGGACTGCGCGGTCCGCTCCTCCAACTTGTGCGCAGCAACGTGGAGCGCGACCGGGTCAGCGTCGCGTGAACAGCCCCGGCCCCAACGCGATCCGGAACCTGTGACAAGGCGACCTCAAGTCAGAGCGTCCCGTGATCGCCCCGCGCCACCGGGGCCGAGGCGCAACTAGCCCGCGCGATTCAGGGCGAGGGCATCCCGATCATCAACCACGCTGGTGTCGACGCCGATGTCGCCGAGACGAATGATCGTGCCGTCGACATCCACCAGGGGATTTCCGCGTCACCTGGTCCACCTGTCTGAGGCGTTCGGAAGGGTGGACCGAAGGCAGCCACGTCGACGATCTAGCCGAGAGAGGCGCCAGAAAGTTTCGTGCGCTCAATGTCGTCGAGGAGTTCGAGCTTGGTGCCGAAGCGGGTGGCGGTCTTGATGACGCGACTGAAGAACCGCAGACCGTGACGCGCGAATCGGGTCACTATCTCGCGTTCTCCAATGTCGGCACCGTGATGGACGAACGCTGAGCGAAGCGAATACGCGTCTTTGACGTCCTTCATCGCAGTAGCCCTCTCGTCAACGGTGTCATAGCCAAACAACGCCAGTCGTTCACTCAAGGTGTGAAGGATGGGCTCCCGGGTGTCTCGAACGAGAATCGACTCGAGCCCCGCGCAGTACCAGACCATCCGCTCTCTAAGGTCCGCGGTCAGTGCGGCTCGACCAAAGATAACCATGGCCGCCAGAAGCGCTTCCTCGAAGTCGGTGCACGAGTCGCGCGCGAAGATGTCGCGCACTTCCGAAAGGCCGAAATCAAGCAGAGCGTCACGCACAGCATCGCTAAGCAGCATGGTCCCTTGTCGGTCAATGAGCGAAGTAGTGGTGCTCAACAGCCGTCCCGACGCGTCGGTGACGAACACGCGGTCGGTCCGCTGCGGCGCGTACCCCCAAAGAGCAACCCTTGACGTAACGCCAACATGTAGATGGGCGGGCGCAAAGAAGCGAAGCACACCAACGGCCAACTTGACGCGGTCTCTGGCGATCTCTTCCGCTCGAATCGGCTCTCCGAAAACGCACGTCTCTGCGACCGCAAGACCCTGGAAGTCCTCACGCATTGACCGACATGACTCAGCAAACGCCGCGGCAGACGAGTCGTCAGTCTTTCTGTATTCAAGCGCCTCGAAGATGCTCTCCGGGAAGGTCGATACGGTAACCGAGCCGAGCGTCAGTGGAGACTGCACGTGAAGGGCAGAGACCGGAAAGAGCACGCGATGTTCCGACACCGAGGACTCCAACGCCCGCAAGACGTAGTCCACGCACCTCGCGGAACCGTGTCCGCGATAGCATTCCAGTGCCCACTCGAAGAGCTGCGCGCGCAAGAACTTGACGCTAGCGGTTGACTTGAACGGGCGAACCTTGGCCATCGATAACGCGAAGGCCTCCAGTTTCTGGTAGTGAGGCCCGATCAGACCAGTGCGCAATCCCCCGTCCTCGGCAACGCCGACGCCTGTCTGTTTCCCTTCGCTGTTCCGCCAGGCAACACGCAGGTCGCCGACGACGTCTGCGTCGGTAATCTCTTGATCCGTGAAGGTATTGGGCGAGAAGCCAAGACGCGCCGGGCGCGGGAGAGCGGGAAACGTAGCAACACAAGCCAGTAGATCTCGTCCCAACTCTTCGAATCGCCGTCTGGCGTCCTCGTGCAACTGGTCACTCAAATCACTCATGCGTGGAGCCCTCGCAGAGGTTCCGGTATCTCGTCGGCGCCCTCACCGAAGGGTGTCCCGCCGGTAGTTGAAAGTCGGCAGCGACAGACACACATTACCCCGCCTTCTGCAATTCGGCAAGGACGCCATCCTCTTCGTCGAGGTGCGCCTTCAGCATCCATAGATGCTCATAGCCCGTGATGCAGCGATAGTGCTTCTCCGTCTCTCGGAACGTCACCGCCGCCCACCGCACCGCCATCTCCTCGCTCTGCCAGCGACTCACCCGATTCGTGTGCTGGCGAACGCCAGCGTGCGACGAGTCGATGATGTTCGTCGTCGTCAGGCA
>JAKZVK010000539.1:0-3937 GCA_047516085.1 Bryobacterales bacterium | reverse complement strand
ATGGGGATGGCGGCGGCGATGGCTTTCCCGCCGCTCATTGCCCTGCTGACCACAGGCCAGCGGACCGGCGACGTCAGCCGGGAAGCAAGCCAGCCATTGGTTTTGTACTGCTTGTCGTGGAACACGGGGATGCTGCTGGGGCAGTCCACCGGAGGATTGCTTTTTGCTGTCGACCCGCGTCTCTCGCTCATGCTGGCGATGGGCGCTTCGTTGATGATCATCCCGTTGATCGCCCTCGCACGAGTGAGAACGCCGAACCGCCAAGTCGCAAACGAGAAGACCCCGCTGAAAAACGGGCGGGCCATCTCTGTGCCCGTCCGTTTCTTCGCCTTTGCCGGCTGGGCATCGAACATCATGTCGGCCCTTTCGATGAGCTTGATCTTCTTTGTCTTTCCGCAACTCGCCACCGAGCTGGGTATTTCTGCGTCTCTTCACGGAGCGATGCTCGCGGCGACTCGCGTGGTCGTCGTTGGGATGTATTTCCTGCTGCACTTCACCGATTTCTGGCGGCACCGGATCTCGCCCTCCCTGGCCGTGAAGGCCGTCGCCGCTGCCGGGCTCGTTCTTTTGAGCGTTACTTCGAAGGTGCCGCTGCTGGCGGTGGGGCTGATGTGTGTCGGCGTCATGGCGGGATACATATACTTCAGCGGCATTTTCTACAGCACGACGAGTTTCGGCCACAAAAGCAAAGGCGTGGCCGGCGGGATGCACGAAGCGACACTGGCAGTGGGATTCAGCGGCGGTTCCCTCGGCGGCGGGTATCTGTCTAGAGGAGGCGACTTGCGGCTGCCCTACCAAGTCTCCGCGGTGCTGTTGGTCGTGTCGATGCTCTTGCAGGGCATCGGATACTGGGCAGTGCGACGTCGGGCGGCGAAGTGAAGGCTGACGACCGGGTATCGTTTGGGACCAACCCCGATAAGATGGTACGCAAGATGGTACGCGGAACTTGGAGAGGAACGCCGCTATGACATTTCACATGCGGAAACATCGAACGCGCTTGGTCATCCTGGCTCTTGTTTGCCTAGGGGGGCTCGTCCCTCTCGGCTGCCAAGACCGCTCGGCTCCGGCCGAGTCCGAGCTGGGAAAGATCGATTTCCCCACCTCCGGCTCACCCGAGGCGCAGGAGCACTTCATCGAGGGTGCGTTGCTGCTGCACAGCTTCGAGTTCGAAGATGCCGCCGAAGCCTTCCAGCAAGCACAGCAAGTCGAACCTGACTTCGCCATGGCCTATTGGGGCGAGGCGCTGACGCACAACCACCCTCTCTGGGAGCAGCAAGACGCCGAGGCCGCCCGCGAGGCGCTGGCGCGGCTGGCGCCGACGGCCGAGGAGCGCCTAGCCAAGGCACCCACCGAGCGCGAGAAGGATTACCTGCGCACGGTCGAGGTGCTCTATGGCGAGGGCACCAAGGAAGAGCGCGACTTCGCCTACCTGGAAGCCGTTAGGCAGCTTGCCGAGAAGTATCCCGATGATCTCGAAGCCGCCTCCCTTCATGCCCTTGCCACCCTCGGCACCTCGCACGACGGGCGCGATTTCCGCATCTACATGCAGGCGGCGGCGCTTGCCGAGGATGTATTCGCCAAGAACCCCCTCCACCCCGGCGCCGCGCACTATCTGGTTCACTCCTACGACGACCCGATCCACGCTCCCCTGGGCCTGCGGGCGGCGCGGGTGTACGCCAAGATCGCCCCGGCCGCGGCCCACGCGCTGCACATGCCGTCCCACGTTTTCGTTTCGCTGGGCATGTGGGATGAAGCCGCCGCGTCGAACGAAGATTCCTGGGAGGCTGCTGAGGCAAGGGTGCAACGTAAGAACTTGGGTGTCGAGGACCGCGGGTACCACGCCCTGTGGTGGCTCGAGTATGCCTACCTGCAGCAAGGGCGTTATCGTGAGGCAGGCAAACTGCTCGACATCATCGAAGCCGATGCTGAGAAGAGCGGCTCGAAACTCACGCGGCGGCATCTCGTCGCTTTGCGCTCGCACTACCGCGTCGAGAGCCGCCAATGGCAGGCTGACTCGATCGAGGTGGACACCTCAGGCTTGAGGACGGCCGCTACCGCTAAGGACCTCTTCGTTCATGGGATGAGCGCAGTCAAGAAAGGCGACCTAGCCCGAGCGAAGACAAAGGTCGCCAAACTGCGGTCGTTCCTTGACGAAGAGCGGGAGCGGATCGAGCAGGAGTCTGGCGAGGGTGGGGTCGACTATCTCGGCCCCCTTCGAGGCGCGGAGGTGACGGCGCTCGAGTTGGAAGCGCTGCTTCGGTTGGCGGAAGGGAAAGCTGCCGGCGCAACGCAGATGATGCAATCCGCCGTCGCCGCCGAGGACGAGTTGAGCTTGGGCTATGGTCCGCCGTATCCGGTCAAGCCGGCACACGAGTTATTCGGCGAGATACTGCTCGAGTTGGACCGGCCTGAAGAGGCGCGAGAGCAGTTCGAGCGGGCGCTTGACCGTGCGCCGCGAAGAGCCTTGTCATTGCTGGGGCTGGCGCGCGCGGCGGACAAGGCGGGCGACTCGCGGAAGGCGCGAGACAGCTATGCCGAGTTGCAGCGTGTCTGGCACAGGGCTGACGACGATGTGCCCGAGTTAGCCGAAGTGCGACAGGGCGCGACGTCGGATCTTTGAGGATCGGTTTCTGGTTGCCTCGGGAAGGGGCCGCGCTTGCCAGCCGAACCGAGCGGATTTACCCGTCACTTGCGTTCCGGGCTCGGTTTCTCGGGTTGGCGCCGATTCGCGTCCAGAACGCCCCGTGATGGAGTGAAGCCTGGCTAGGATGCCGACTGCCGACCCGTTGCGAGCGCTTCGGACCTAACTGCTCAACCCCACGGTCTGTCAGGCCACGGCTGACTGTCCCGACCATTTATTCACGGCCCGAGGGACCCGTCTGCGGTGGCGGCTTGGACTGGAACGTGCGGCTACTTCGGCACCCGCACCTCGCCGCGGCGGTAGTAGGGGTAGGTCTCCCATGGCGCCTTGCCTTCGGCACGCGGATCTTTCGTGGCGGCCAGGTGGGCGTCAAGATTGGCGCTGAGTTGCTTCTTGACCTCGGCGTACGCGGGGTCGGAGGCGAGATTATTCACCTGCCCGGGGTCGTTGGAGATCTCGAATAACTCCTCGGCCGGCCGCTTGCCGAAGCCCCATTCGAATTCGCGCGGAAAAAGCTTCCGGTTGGCCGGCTCCATCATGAAGGTCTTCGTGGGACAGCGGTCGATGTCGCCATAGAAACCCTGCGGCGCGGCGTCGAAGTCGGGGTCGCCGGCGGGCCAACGGTCCGGGGCGTAGTTGCGGATATAGAGAAACTGGGCGGTCCGGATGGCTCGCGACGGGTAGAGCGCCCCATTCGGCCGGCACCAGGTGTGCCGCTCGATGGCGGTGAAGGCTTGGTCGCGGGCCTGGTCTTGCTCGGATTCGCCCGAAGCGAGCAGGGGCATGAGGCTGCGGCCCGACATGGCCTCAGGCACGGGTAGCCCGGCAGCTTCGAGGAACGTTGGGGCGAAATCCGTGTGGCTGACGAGGGCATCGATCACCCGTCCGGCTTTGACGCTCCGCGGCCAGCGGATGGCGAGCGGCATGCGCGTGCCCCAGTCATAGAGCGTCGTCTTGGCGCGAGGGAACGGCATGCCGTTATCGGAGGTGACGACGATCAACGTGTTGTCAAGTTCGCCGGCCTCGTCGAGCGTTTGGATCATGCGCCCCAGGTGCGAGTCGAACCACTCGATCTCGACGTAGTAATCGAGGATGTCACTGCGAATCTCTTCGGTGTCGGGTAGGAAGGCGGGCACAGAGACGGCTTCAATGGTCTTGCCCTTGCGCAGGCCCGCGCCCTTTTCGTAGCGGCGATGCGGCTCGGACGCGCCGAACCAGAAGCAGAAAGGCTTGCCGTCCTCGCGCGCGGCGAGGAATTGCTCGAAGTTCGCGGCGTAGTCGGTGTCGCGGATGCCG
>JAKZVK010000538.1:0-3089 GCA_047516085.1 Bryobacterales bacterium | reverse complement strand
GGCGATCGAGGTCGGGTTCGATGTGGCATGGCTCTGGAGCTTGTTGATCGCAGAGATCAGCTCCTTGGGCGCGAGCGCATAGCCAAGCCGCCACCCGGTCATCGCGTACGTTTTCGAAAGCGATCCAGCAACGACGAGATGCGGCTTCGAACCTTCGACGGCGGCAATCGAAAACGGTTCGCTCTCATAGACGAAGTGGCAGTAGCACTCGTCACTCAGTAGCATCACCCCCCGGCTCGACGTCAGCCGGTAAATCTTCTCGAACTCCTCGCGCGAAACCACGGCTCCGCTCGGGTTGCTCGGCGAGTTGACGATCACCAGCTTGGTCTTCGGCGTCAGCGCCCGCTCGATGTCCGAGGCGCGCAGGCGGAATCCTTCGTCCTCGCTGGTCTCGACCATGACCGGCTTGCCGCCGTGGTAGTTGACGACGTCATAGAACGTGACCCAATAAGGGGCCGGCAAAATCACCTCGTCCCCCGCTTGGATGAGCGCGGCCATGGTGTTGAAGATCACGTGCTTCGCGCCAACACAGGCGATGCACTCCGACGGCTCGTAACTCGTCGCGAAGTTGTCGCGGTGCCAGTCACAGATCGCCTGGCGCAACTCGGGGATGCCGCCGGCCGGGGTGTATTTGGTGAAGTTCTCGTCCAGCGCGCGGATGGCCGCCTGCTTGATGTTGTCGGGTGTGGGGAAGTCGGGCTCTCCGGCGCCAAAGGCGACCACGTCAACGCCGGCGGCCTTCAAGCGGCCGGCTTCGGCGGCTACCGCCATGGTTGCCGATTCACTAATGCGAGAAATACGATTCGTTAGTTCCATAGATCCTTACGTCGCTTGTCTTTTGGCTTCGAGCCGCTGCTCGACCACCAACGGCACCAACTCGTGGACGCTGCCGCCCAGTCCCCAAACCTCTTTCACCAGCCTGGAGCTGAGATAGCTGCAGGCCTCGGCCGGCAACATAAATACCGTTTCCAGATCGGGCGAGAGCTTGCGATTCATCGACGCCATCTGCAACTCATACTCGTAGTCGGACACCGCCCGGATGCCCCGCAGGATCAGCCCCGCTCCGCGCTCGCGGG
Source organism: Bryobacterales bacterium (assembly GCA_047516085.1). Lineage (GTDB taxonomy): Bacteria > Acidobacteriota > Terriglobia > Bryobacterales > UBA6623 > JAKZVK01. The sequence continues at coordinate 2,013 of JAKZVK010000538.1, read as the reverse complement.
CGTAATCAACTAGCAAGCCGTTGAAGCTGTCCACCGATACATGGCTTAGGTGCTTGGTCGTCTCGCGCAGCATCTCGAGCCGGTCCTCTACCGTGAACAGAGGCTCCTTCGAGTCGTTGCCCAGCACCGCCACCACCAGCTCGTCGAAGAGTTTCGCCGCGCGGTCGATCAGGTCCAGATGGCCATTCGTTGGCGGATCGAACGAACCTGGGTAGATAATGGTGTTGCGCTTCGACACGAGAAGCCGATTATCGTAACAGCACTCTCCAGCATGGCACGCTGCCGTGATCGGCGCGCCAAACCGGAGCAAACAGAAGCTCTCAACACCGACTTTAGCAGGCTCACGCGGCGGGACCACCTGCCCGCACCGGCACGAAAGGAACCGACATGATCTTGAGCAACACCGAAAACGTTCCCGGCATGACCATTCAGGAGTTCTACGGAGTGGCCACCGGCAGCACCGTCCGCGCCAAGCACTTCGGAAAAGATATCATGGCCAGCTTGAAAAACATTGTCGGCGGAGAACTCAAGGGCTACACGGAACTACTGAACGAAGCCCGCCAGGAAGCGCTGCATCGCATGACTCAGCAGGCCGAGTCGATGGGTGCCAACGCCGTGGTGAACATCCGCTTCTCGACCAGCTCGGTGGCGCAGGGTGCGGCGGAGTTGTTCGCGTACGGAACCGCGGTCCGGGTGGGGTAGGGAGACTGACCCATGGACTTCAGCATCGATATCGCGACTATCGTACTTCTGTTGGTCGTCGGCTATAGCGCAGGGACCTATCTCGAGCGCCGGCACTACGAGGAAATCCGGCAGCGCGAAAACGATACCAGCGCTTTCCCCGTCATCACGCTCCGCACCGTACCAGCGGACTGGCGGGTGGATTCGGGCCATCTGGTTACGGGCGGCGTGGTCGTGTCGGTCGACTACTTCAAGCGCTTTCTCGCATCGTTGCGGCTCCTGGTAGGGGGACGGCTCAAATCCTACGAGCCGGTGCTCGATCGTGGTAGGCGCGAAGCGCTGCTGCGCATGAAACAGTCCGCCATCGATCAGGGTTACGACGCCGTGATCAACGTGCGGCTGGAAACTTCGCGGCTGGCCAATTCGAACGGGGGCGGCACGGCCGGCGTCGAGATGTTCGCGTTCGGGACGGCGGTCCGTTTCGCGCAGGATTCCTGATTGAGCCCGGAGACGTTCCTGGAAAGGGCGCCTGTTGAAATTCGTTTCAAGAACACCGGATGACGGCGTCAACGTCTCGAAGCGGCATCCACTTCGAGAGGCTGTCGAGTTGGTGGCGGGCGTGGCCATCGTTGGCACGCTCGTGCTGGTGGCGCTCTCTTCCCTAGCTGAGTTCCTAATCCTGCGGATTCCGCCCGAGTACGAAGCCCGCTACTTCGGCCAAGCATGGGCCGATAGTTTGGCCTCGGAGGCCCAGGACTCCCAGACGACGCTCCAGCTACAGGAGCTGACCGACCGCATCGCCTCGCATTGGCCGGACCGCCCCTACCCGCTCCGGGTGGGCATCACCGACGATCCGGAGCCCAATGCCTTCGCGCTCCCCGGCGGGACGATTCTCGTCACTCGCGGGTTGCTCGAACTTGCGGAGACCGAGAACGAGTTGGCCTTCGTGCTCGGACACGAGGTCGGCCATTTCCGAAACCGAGACCACCTGCGCAACCTCGGCCGTCAGGTGACAGTTGCACTCGCGGTAGCGGTCCTGTCGGGGAGTTCGGTGAGTGGATCGGTCGACATTCTAGGGCTCGCACAGACCGTGGCGGAGCGAAGCTTCAACCGGGACCAGGAATCGGCGGCCGACGAATTCGGGCTCCAGGCCTTGTATGCCGAGTACGGCCACGTGCAGGGAGCCGACGACTTCTTCGAGAAGATGCCCCGCTATGACCTACTGACGGGAGGCCGGCTAGGCCGCTACCTCGCCAGCCACCCCCTTGGGGAAGATCGCATCGAAGCGCTACACGAGTTGGCGGAAACCCGCGGCTGGCCGACCACCGGACC
>JAKZVK010000537.1:0-2567 GCA_047516085.1 Bryobacterales bacterium | reverse complement strand
GTCCAGGCGGTCCCACGCCCACATCCCGGAAATTCTGAGGTTCGACGTGCCGGGGAAGGGGATGTTGTTGCGGACGAGGCCGAAGGAATCGACCGTGTCATTGATCAAGATGCCTTCCTGGAAGGTGATCGGCTGGCGCCCGACCGTGAAGCCGAAGTCGATCGGCTTGATGCCGGCGCGGTCCAGGTTGGGGATCAGGCTGCCCAGGTCGCCCTCGAAGAACAGGGTCTCGACGTCGATGTTGAACTCGTTCTTGAAGTCGTCGTCGGCGCCCTCGAAGGTGTAGCGGGTGAACCGGCCCGGCACATTGTTGTCCACCGGGCGCAGGCCGAGCAGGATCTTTTCGGTCCCGGTCAGTTGCAGGTTGGCATAAAGATCCATCCGGTTTGCCCATTCCGAATCGCGCTTGCGGCCCGGCACCTGGTTGTCGAAGCTCTGCAGCGTGGTGCGATGGATGAAGTACGACCACAGGCGCGGCTGCCAGACGGCGCCAATGACCGGGACCTCGAAACCCTTGTCGAGCTTGCCTGTATCGAGGAACGGATCGCCCAGCTCCAAGAGCAAGCTCGGCCGGGCAGGGATCTCGCCGACCGACTTGAAGGGCACGTATTCGTCCTTCAGCGCTTCGACGTGGACTGGCTCGCCGAGCGGCCAGAACGCGCTGTACCACTTCGTCTCGTCCTCCGAGGCACGCGCCGTGCCGGCCAGCGCCACGCCGAGAACCAAGGCGGCGGACACGCCCAGCAACCGGCCGCCGGCCTGACGCCGTCGTCCCATCGCCCGGTTGTCGGCGTCCCCACGCATGCGAAAATCTACCATCACCGATGTGTTCCTATTCGACGTCGAAGACGAGCTCGCGCTGCCACAAGACCTGCGCGCCCGCGATCACGGCGTCGCCCACCCGGCGCGGTGTCAGGCCATAGTCGAAGCCGACGCTCTGGATGCCTACCAGAAGGTTGATCGGGACCGGCTGGGAGATCAGCTTGATGTCCGCCCGGTAGGGGCCCTTGCCGGTCAGGGCGTCGCCGTCGATCTCGTACGCCGCCCATCGCTCACCATTGGGCTCGATCCCCATCTTGTGGACGCGCTCGGTCGGCGGCTCGCCGGTGAACACCAGGGAGACCGGCGACGGCAGTACCCGTGGCAACGAGATCACCGGATAGGGGATCGGAATGACGTGCTCGAGCTCGCCGCCGCGGCCGTTCTGGGTGACGAAGATCGACTGCAGGCTGAACAGGTAAGGATCGAGATCGACCTCGCCGGCGTGGACATAGGCCGAGTGGCCGTCGCGCACATCGCCGTTCGGGTCCCGGTCGCCGGACTCGAAGACGACGGCGCCCTCGCGGTCGGTGACCGTCACCTGGAGCCAGACCAGTCGTTCGCCGCTGAACCCGGTCGGCACGTTGTGGCCGTCGGTGCCGTTCCTCACCTGGACGCGAAACTCGATGCCGCGCTGTCGGCCCGCTCGGTCACGATGTCGCCCATGATGTAGCCGATGCGCAGCACCTCGAGGCGCTGCTGCGTCGCCCATTCGAGACGCTCGAACTGCATGTTCAGGATCTCGCGCGCGTCGTAGCGGTCGTCGATCGCCTGCCAGCGCTCGGGAAACACCATGTCCTCCGAAATGTTGTCCTCGAACGCGTCGGTGCCCCAGTTGGCCGCGACGTCGAACTGCAGCCATTCGGCGAGTGTCGCCAGCTGCTGTGCCTCGGCGTTGTGAGGGAATATCCCGGGGTGGATGACCGAGTAGTCCGGGCCCGCGAAAAAGTGGTTGGTCAGCTTGCGCGGCTCGGTCGGCACGCCGCCGACGACCGCGGCCGGCCCGATCTCATAGCCCGATGCCACGCCCTGCACCTTGCCCATGTGGCAGTCCTGGCAGGTCTCGCCGCGCGCAGCCGCCGGCGACAGCCGGTATTCGCTGAACGCCTCCTCGAGCCGGAAGCCATTGAACAGGGTCACGTCGTGACAGGTTCCGCAGAAGATCGGGTTGGAGATGCTGGCGAATTTCTTGATCTCCTTGTGAATTTTACGACCCGGTTCCTCGGGGTCGATGACCACCCGGTAGACGTCGCTGTTATCGAGGACGCGCTCGAGCTCGGCGTTGCCGAGCGGGCCGTACACGGCCTCGGTCAAGCCGCCTTCGACCAGCGCGAGGCGGCCGCTGGCCTTGTTGTAGTCCTTGTTGATGCGGTGGCACACCACGCAGGTGATGCCTTCGCGCGATGTCGGGTGGCGTTCCAGGTTGGAAACGAAGGAGTTCTCGCCCAGGTTGGCGCCCACCGCGTTGTGACAGCGCAGGCAGAAGTCGCCGTTCGAGCCGTTCGCCAGTTCGTTGATCCGATTGTTGAGCGCCAGGTAGATCGGGCTGAGCTGCGCATAGGAGTGCTGGGACACCGACCATTCGCCGTACTGCTTGGGATGGCAGGTTGAGAACGGCAGAGCAATAATCCCCCACTGAAGCGGCCGGTCGATCCGGCTGCGGCGGACCAAAATGGGACCGCGTATAGCCTTCTGTCAGGGTTGCTCTGACTGGAAGGCGGGGGGGATGTATCGGGTGGAGTTGTACG
>JAKZVK010000536.1:0-5087 GCA_047516085.1 Bryobacterales bacterium | reverse complement strand
CCGAGGACCTCGGCGAGGGAGTCGCGCGCGGTGTCGGCGGCCAGGCCTCGGGCGGTGGCGAGCTTGGAGCCGGGGGCGAGGATGCGGGCGGCGACGAGGGCCACGGCGCGCTGGCGTTGGGGCGAGGGCGCGGCGGCGAGGGTGCGGTCGAGGCGCAGTTTCCGGAGCGTGCCGAGGACGGCGGCGACGTGGCCGTGGGGGTGGGAGCGGAGGATGTCGACGGCGTCGGCGGGAGCGGCGAGCGCGGTGCCGCCCTTGAGCAGGACCTTGAGGCCGTCGACCAGGGCGGGCGGCCACTTGGAGAGGTTGGCGAGGGTGCGTTTGCGGACCTTGCCGCCTTGGCGGAAGGACTCGCGCAGGAGGATGGCTGGCGGCGAGTCGCGGTTGGGGACGGACTCGATGTACATGGGCACGTACTATAGGAGGATGTTCCTTCTATCGTTAATATATATTCTGCACATGTACGATAAATACATGGCTACACAATCAAGCAGCCGAACATGCTTAAACCGTGTCCAATCAACCAGTTGGAGGCGAATTCCGGCGCGGCTGCGCTGGAAGTTCAGTCTAATTGTAAGATGCTGTTTTAATTGCATTATTTTTTGTACGGTCGATTTAGTTATCACTTCTTGTATTACACCTGTGGCGACTAGGCGAAATCTCTCAGCCCCGACGCCTCAGGGGGTGCTCGAATGGTCTCGGAGGCGTCGCTGGCAAGCCGGCGGACGCTGACACGCTAGACGCTTCAGCGACTTCTGATGTCCCTACCCTCCAAACGTATGGCAAGGGGCGCGCGATTCCAGTCTGGCATGCCTGGATGAACGGTTCGACATGGACTGGTGGGGCTACACCAGCTGGGCGTCGTCCTGGCCGTGGCGGCCGTTGCCGGGTTGTTCGTAATCGTCCTTCAGCCACTGGCGGTCCGCTCCCTTGGGGCGGCTGCCGCCAAGCCATTGATGACGAGTGAGTGCGGGCGATGAACTGGAGAAAGGCCGGCTCGAGGCAGCGCGCGGGTGGCGCGAGGGCGGCCTTGAGGCTAATATGTCGACTGGACAATGGACCGGTACGATGCGCCTACGCGGACGAACAACTTCGCCGATCCGCGTCGAGTCATGTGTGCGGGCGACGGACTGACAATGGCTCGCGCGGATCTCATCCTCAATCTCGTCAGAGCTAGCCGCCAAGGTGATGAAGCGCAAGTCCGAAAAACCGTAGAAGCGCTGGCCGCCAACGAGCGGGCCAAGAACCACACCATCCTCGCGGACCGCCTGCTGGCCCAACTGCAGGTCGAGAACGGGCGCCTCACAAGCACCGTTCCTGCCGCAAGACCATCGGATACACCGATGGTGGCCGAGAAGGTCCCCTGTCGGAGGCTCGAGGAATTGGTACTGACGCCGCTGGTTGGCGAGACCGTGCGAGAGCTGGTGGCGGAACACCACAGGGCGGACCTGCTGAGGTCCTACAACCTGGAACCGCGCAATCGTGTGCTGCTGGCGGGACCGCCAGGGAATGGGAAGACGACCCTCGCCGAGGCGCTGGCCGACGCGCTGGGGGTGTCGTTCTTGGTCGTTCGGTACGAGGCCGTGATCGGCAGCTATCTGGGGGAGACGGCGCGGCGCATCACTAGGGTCTTCGAGCATGCCCGGTCGCGACAGTGCGTGCTGCTGTTCGACGAGTTCGATGCAGTCGGCAAGGAACGGGGCGACGCGCACGAAACGGGAGAAATCAAACGGGTTGTGAGCTCGCTGCTGCTTCAGATTGACGCGCTGCCCAGCTACGTGGTCGTCGTGGCAGCCAGCAATCACCCGGAACTGCTCGATCGAGCGGCGTGGCGGAGGTTCCAAGTCCGTCTCGAACTTGAGCAGCCCACGCAAGGTCAGATCGAAAAGTGGTATCGCGGATTCGAGGGGCGGACGGGGCACTCCTTCGGCATGCAGCCGAGGGATCTGGCGCGCAAGCTGCGGGGGCTGAGCTTCGCGGAGGTGGAGGACTTCTGCACCGATCTCCTGCGGAAACTGGTCCTGGACGGACCGGATGCCCGCCCCAGGGAAATCCTCGATTGCCGCCTGCGGCAATGGAAGAACCGGTTCGGAGTAGAGCCAGCCGATGGAACCGAATCGAAAGCCTGAACCATGGCGGAGAGCGACTACCCGATCCTGGTGTTTCCTGTCCCTGCGCTTGCCGAGAGGGCTAAGAGGTTCGGCGGGGGCGGACGGCCGAACCGCCCCGGAGCCCGCCGGCAGGGTGATCGGCTAGCGCCCCATTTCCGGCGCTTGGAGGAGGCGCTGGCGAACCGCCGCCTCGCGCTGCAGGGCAGTTCGCTCGGGATCGACCCCGAGCAGGTGCTGGTGCTTGAGACGGTCGGGCCGGTAGCGAATTTCATCCAGGCGGTGGAGAAAGTCGAAGGGCTCGAGTGGCTGGGCGAGTACGAGTCGGAGGACATCGCGCCGGGCGACGGGTTCGAGGACGCAAGGGACCCCGAGAAGAACCTGAACGGTCAGCTCTTCTTGATGATGTCCGACGGGCGCGCCCTGGCGGAGCTGCAGAGCCTCTTTGAGTCGTGGCGCAGGGACCCGGAAGCCTCGTTCAGTCGCGGTCTGGCCCCGCTCAAGCACGCGTTCGAGCATCTGCGCGAAATCCGGCCGTGGGACGTTGAGGACCGGCTGGCCGACACTGGACTTCTGGAGGACTGGAACGAGCGGGCGGGGTTTGGTCAAGAGATGGTCTCGTTCGAGACGGAACTCTGGTACCGGCGCAGCGAGGCACGGCGCCGGGCCGCGGCCGAACAGCTCGGCCGGCTTGTGGAGGCGCTGGGCGGAGAGATGGTCAGCGAGTGCGTCATCGAGGACATCGCCTATCATGCGCTGCTCGGCCGCATCGACATCGCGCGCGTTCGGGAACTGCTCGATCGGCCGGAAACTCGCCGTGAATTGGAGTTGTTCCGGTGTGACGACATCATGTTCCTGCGGCCCGTCGGGCAGTGCGCGGTGCCCATCGGGGACGAACCGGAGGAATCGGACCCGGCGCGGCCGCCGGATCCGGAGCGGGTGACCGAAGGGACGCCGGTGGTGGCACTGCTAGACGGGATGCCCTTGACCGGCCACGTCCTGCTGGACGGGCGCCTGGTGGTGGACGATCCCGACGGCTACGAGGACGCGTACCAGGCCGCGGAGCGGAGCCACGGGACGGCGATGGCGTCGTTGATTTGTCACGACGATCTCGATGTTCGGGGGGCGGCGATGGGAAAGCCGGTGTACGTGCGGCCGATCATGCAGCCGCGCCGGTGGTACGACGGCCGGTTCGTCGAGGCGGTGCCGGAGGACGTGTTGCCGGTGGACCTCGTGCACCGTGCGGTGGTTCGACTGTTCGATGGCGAGGGTGGCGAGCCGCCCGCGTCGCCGGGCGTTCGCGTGGTGAACCTTTCGATCGGTGACCCGGCGCGCCCGTTCGTGCGGGAGATGAGTGCATGGGCACGGCTCCTCGACTGGCTGTCGTGGAAGTACAACATCCTGTTCGTGGTCAGCGCCGGAAATCACGTGAGGATCATCTCGGTGGACGAGCCTCCCTCGGGCGTGCGTGGCTTGCCAAGCGACGACCGGCAGCGACTGGTGATCTCGGCCGTGGCGGAGGACACGAGAAACCGGCGTCTGTTGTCGCCGGCGGAGACGCTGAACGGAGTGACGGTGGGTGCCGTACACGCGGACGGATCCGGTCCGGGACCGAACCACCTGGTCGATCCGGTGGCGACGGGGATGCCGAGCGTCATCTCCGCGCACGGTCCGGGCTATCGGCACGCGATCAAGCCGGACATCCAGTTGCCTGGAGGCAGGCAGCTGTTGTCCGAGGACCCGGCACCGCCGGCGGGAACTGCTGTGCTACGACCGGATGTATCGAGGCGGGCGCCCGGGCAGCGGGTCGCCACGCCCGGCCGGGCGGGCGCGCTGAATGCCACCCACCACACCCGGGGAACGAGCAACGCCGCCGCGCTGGGGTCCCGCGGAGCGTATTTCTTCTACGAGTTGCTGGAGACCTTGCGGGCCGGGCCGGAGGGGGCGATCCCTGGGGACTTCGACGCGGTGTTGATGAAAGCGCTGCTCGTGCACGGATCGGAGTGGGACGGGGTGTTCGGCTCATACGAGAACGCCCTGGGTCGGCTCCACGACCGCCGGACCTTCCGGGACTACGTGGCGCGGTTTCTGGGTTACGGTCGCCCTGACTTCGGGCGGGTCGCAACAGGCGCGGAGCAGCGGGTGACGCTCCTGGGATTCGGATCATTGGCCGACGGCGAGGCGGCCGAGTTCGCCCTGCCGCTACCGCCAAGCCTCTCCGGGGTCAACATAAGAAGGCGGGTGATCATCACGTTGGCGTGGTTCTCGCCGATCAACAGCCTCCGGCAGAACTACCGCGTGGCGCATCTGTGGTTCAGTCCCACGGGGAACATCGCAAGCAGGCGTTCATGCGCCGACTTCCGCGCTGTCCAGCGAGGCACGGTTCAACACGAGGTGTTCGAGGGGAGCGATGCGGTCGCCTACCAAGACGGCGACGACCTGATCGTAAAGGTCAGTTGCCGCAACGACGCCGGTGACATAGTCGAACCGGTACGGTTCGGCCTCGCGGTGACTCTGGAGATCGCGGAGGACGTGCTGTGGCCGATTCCGATCTACCAGGAGGTTCGGGAGCGGATAGCTGTTCGTGTCCGGCCAGCGGTGGGGACGGTGTGAGTGCGGCAGCGCCAGGATGGACTGGTCCGGCGGGAAGGTAGGGCCGCGGCGCTTCCGTCGAAGGGCAAGGACAAGGGGATTGGGGATCGTGCTTTTTGGCGGAACCGTTCAGTGCTGGGATTGCGTAGGAGTCCTGTTGACCGGCGCTATGTAAGCTAACGCGGAACCTGTCAACGACTTTGAGACACTGCTGATTGCGATTTACTGAGCGGTCTCTCCTGTTGTGGATGTCACGGGTGGATTGATCCAGACCGCTTCGGGAAGGGGGTCCGGTTTTGGGATGCCTCGAACGAAGCGTTCGGGATGACGGGTCCAGGCGGCTTGAAGGGTTCGCCCGCGCTGGTCCAGCACGCTCCGGGTTCGATG
>JAKZVK010000535.1:0-3593 GCA_047516085.1 Bryobacterales bacterium | reverse complement strand
CCGCTGACGAGCCCTGTGGTGCCTTCGGGTGCGTCGTGGCACACCAGCACATCGAGCCCGTCCGCTGCGTTGTCCAACAGCCGCTGGAGATCTTGTTGGGTTGTCGTCTCCTGGTCCCAGCGCTTGTTGGCGACAGCGGGTATCCACCGGTCAGGGGAGGCGCTTCCGCCCAGCGCGCCGAAACGCCTGCCTGCCCAAGTCCAGGTACTGCCCCGGTCCGCCCACCACAGCGAACCCCCAAGATGAAGCGGCCGGCCCGCTCGGCGGGCTGCGGCGGTGTCATCACGTTGCGCGAACTCAGACAGGCACGGCCACACCTCGTGGTTGCCGTCGATCACCACCACCGGCATCGCGGCATGCACCGCCGTGGACATCGCACCGGCATACTCGGGGGCGAAGCGATTCCAGCCAGAGTCCTGCAGCCAGAAGTCTCCGACCTGCACCAACACGTCGCAGTCCTCATCGGCGGCTGTTCGCAGCGCCGCGTCGAGGACCTGTCGATTGTTGTGGATGTCACCCAAAAGCATCACCTTGCCCACAGCCGCGTCAGACACCGCGGCGTCATCGTCCCAGGCGCGCTCAGGACGGAACCTGAACGACCTGAGGAACTCGTAGTCGCTAGATGACAGCGGCGGCCACTGCACCCCCGCAGTCTACGAACCACCCCCGACAAGGGCCCGCAGGTGCCGATTCAACATCGACGGACCGGACCATCCTCGCGGCGTTAGATGCACAGACTCGGCTCACGGCGCAGGCCAGCCGACCGAGTTGGTGGTGCAAGACGATGATCTCAAGGACCTTCGAGCGTCCCGAGCGCACAGCCAAGCGCGCCAACGAGGCGAGGAATCGATACAGAATGCGACACATGGGTTCCAGGAAGGAAGCGCATCATGCCTGGTCAGCGCACACGACCACATTTTCGGGCACCCACAGGTCCGCGCTGGTAGCGTGCGGCACGTGGACCGCGGGACATCGAGAGTGACCAACCATCATCGAGCGGCAGCGTGGCCTCTCTCTGTCCGAACCACGCACGCACTATCCTCAGGGACAGTGAGTCTGGCTCAGAGAATGGGTTCCGCCTCGGGAGGACCCGGTCGGCCATGACCTCTACGGCCCCCGGAGTTCAACCGCTGACAGTCCCCGAGCGTCATGTTGCCGCGTTCGGCGCACTTCTCGAGATGGTTGAAGCGGAGTTCGCAGGCCTCCACGCTGCCCTCGCTGCAGCCGAGGCAACTGATCATCGGGGCGTGATCGCCGAGTCAATCCGAGCGCTATCTGGCCTCGACGCCTCCGATGTGAACGCGCTGCTCGATGCACTGATAGGACTCGCCGCCCTCGCCTACCGAAGCGGAGCGACGGCCAACCAAATCGCGGAACGCGTGGTCGCCTCGCCGCAGCTCGCAGAAACCGAGAGCCGCGATGATCGCTTCTTGGATCGACTCAAGCAGCTTCTCACATGTAATGCTGTCCGCCTCCAGAGCAAGGCGCTGTCTCTCGGTGCATCGCACGACCGCATCTTCGTAAGCGCGCGGATTATCACGGATCTCCGGCCAATCTTCAACGATGATGTCGCCGGGAGACCAGAACCCGAAGCGGCCCTGCTTAGCCACATCCTTCGACTTCACTACATTGCCAGCAACGGCCAACACGACAACCTATATGTGGTTCTTGACGATGACGACATTGAAGTGTTGCAAGAGGCTCTAGGCCGGGCCCGAGAGAAAGCCGACTCGCTAGTCCGAACGCTGTATGAATCCGGCATCGTTTACATGACTTGGGAGGACTAGTTGCCCCGCATACAACAAGACCCAGTCATCATGAGTGAGCAAGCCTGCGACTATGACTCGGACAAACACCTACCATACGGAGCGACCTGGAGGTCGCAATCGCCAAGGACAAAGCGTCGTACCTATACCTCTGCTAGCGTACTCTTGGTCGACCATGATTGCGGACACTCAAGTTCACCAACCGCTCCGGATTGGCTACTCTCTATAGTTGAGACCGATGATTGGAATACTGACTCACCTGGTCGCCTAATGGCCTTCGTGACAGCATCGAATATACCGACTGAACTCTTCACGAGAACCTCGGTGATTCGTGATCAAGCACAACTGCGCAAGCGTTTCAACAAGCTGGTAAGACAGTGGACAGATGAGACAGAAGTTAGTTCATTTTCGCATGACATTTGTATGCATCCAGCTTACCAGCGAATAATCGGCATGGGCGAGCAAGTAATCCCGTTAATTCTTGAGGAAGCAGATCGAGGCAACGGCCATTGGCACTGGGCTCTACGCGCGATCACGGGCGAGAATCCTGCACAGCATGCAGACTCACTACTAGAAGCTGCCGCGGCTTGGGTTGAATGGGGAAAGGAGCAATATGCTAACCTCTAACGAACTGAGAGAATGTAGCGAATTTGTTGAGTCACTTTTTCCGCGTCTCGGCTCATCCAAAGCGTACCAATGTAGGAGCGAGAGGAATCCAAATTACAATTGTATAGCATTTGCCGCTGGAGTGACAGACAAATGGTGGCAGCCGAGATTCGGTGCTCCGCCATCCGCTCCCGAGTACACCGACGACGATCCTGACTACTGGCCACTAGGCGCGCCACATGCGCGCACACAAGCTGCATTCATGATGGCTTTCGAGTGCATCGGCTACGAGGTTTGCGCCGATGGAACCCCAGAAGAAGGTTTCGAGAAAGTTGTACTGTACGCGATAGGCGACACGCCGATGCACGCCGCTCGACAGGATACAGATACCTCAATGTGGTTAAGCAAACTCGGCAAGTCATTTGATATCGCGCACCCCGACCCAAGAGACATTTCCGGGGACGCCTATGGCGAACCGTTCGCCTATCTGCGTAAGCCCGTCGGCCACTCGCAGCGCCCTAGTTTCCAAATGGATGACGCGGTCTAGCGCACAGTATCAATGCGATGGACAGTGTCCCACGAATCGAGCTGACGCGTCTTCAAGCCTTCATGACACCTGAGTTGCAATCACGAGATCGCCATAGTTACAGCCCGAGGTCAGCGTGTGGGTGCCCGAAATGGTGTCGTGGCTGGTCAGGCGGCGTGTCGTAGGGTGCATACCCTTCAAGGACCGGAGAGCCATCCATGACAGACGCCGGCTGCGAGAGCGGCGACCGGCCGAGAATCCCCGCGACAGCGGTCAAAGGGCGCCGCACACCCACATTCAGCCTCGACACGGTGCCTGCCGCGCTCACGAGAGCACACGTCACGACCACGTGGGCCGAACTCGTCGTGCTCGCCGGCTCGGTGCTCTTCGTCGACGAGACGCCGCGGCGGATTGTCGCTACGCCCGGTAGTCGAGTCCCGATCGTTCCCCGCGTCCACCACCACGTCGAGCCCGGCGCGAGCGCAAAGTTCTACGTCCAGTTCTACGAGCGGAGCTAGCCGTCGGCCGCCCACGCGGGCCGGGCGAGCTTGACGCCCGCGAGGCGGTGCGCCATTGCCCAAGCCAAGCCGTAGCCCCGCCGCCGGATCTGCTCGGTGTGCGGCCCCCTCCAGCCGGTGTCGAGCGTCGTGTCGAGGATTTCAAGCCACCGCTCGAACATCTCCTCGGTGACCGGC
>JAKZVK010000534.1:0-2635 GCA_047516085.1 Bryobacterales bacterium | reverse complement strand
TCCGCAGACGGTGGCGCACTTCGTCAACCGTCTGGTGTTCTGCATGTTCGCCGAGGACGTGGGGTTGCTGCCCAAAAACATGTTCACCCGAATGCTAGAACGCACGCGTGGTGATCCCGACAAGTTTGCGGACTACGCGTCGCGGCTGTTCGGCGCGATGGCCACCGGCGGCGATGTCGGGTTCGAGCCGGTAGCCTGGTTCAACGGCGGACTGTTCGACAACGACACGGCGTTGCCGCTCGACCGGGAGGGAATCAAGATTGCGCTCAAGGCGGCGGCACTCGATTGGTCGGAGATCGACCCGTCCATCCTCGGCACGCTGTTCGAGCGCGGCCTCGACCCGGACAAGCGCTCGCAGCTCGGGGCGCACTACACCGACCACGAGAAGATCATGCAGATTGTCGAGCCGGTGATCGTCCGTCCGCTGCTTGCTGAGTGGGATACGGCGAAGGTCGGGATTGCGGCCATGGTCGAACGCGCCGACGCGGCGGGGTCACGTGCGGCGCACACACGGCTGCGGCGGCAGGCGGACCAAGCGCTACGCAACTTCCTCGAACGGCTGCGGAGGTTCACCGTGCTCGATCCAGCCTGCGGTTCGGGGAACTTCCTGTATCTCGCGCTGCACGCGCTGAAGGACATCGAGCACCGGGTCCAGCTTGAAGCGGAGACGCTCGGCCTTGCGCGCGGGTTCCCGGCGGTCGGCCCGGCGAACGTGAAGGGCGTCGAGGTGAACGGCTACGCCGCCGAGCTTGCCCGCGTGTCGGTGTGGATCGGAGAAATTCAGTGGATGCGTCGCAACGGGTTCAGCAACTCGACCAATCCGATTCTCGATCCGCTCGACACCATCGAATGCCGCGATGCGATCCTCTCGCCGGACGGCGAGGAACCCGACTGGCCGCAAGCCGATGTCGTGATCGGGAACCCGCCGTTCCTCGGTGGCAAACTGCTCATAGGCGGGCTGGGCGAGGATTACGTCTCCCGGATGTTTGCGGCGTGGAAAGGGCGAGTGCCGCCGGAAGCGGATCTCGTCTGCTACTGGTTCGTGAAGGCGGGCGAGGAAGTTGCGGCAGGCACGACGCAGCGTGTCGGGCTGGTCGCCACGAACTCGATACGGGGGGGCGCGAACCGCCGGGCCTTGCAGGCTGCGACCGACGGTCGCCCGATCTTCGATGCATGGTCGGATGAGCCGTGGGTGATCGACGGCGCGGCGGTGAGGGTGTCGCTGGTCTGCTTCTCGGGCGGGGCCGACGAATTCAGGCCGGAGAAGTGCTTCAACGGGGAGCCCGCCGACGAAATCCATTCCGACCTCACGGCGAGACGCGGCGGTGCCGGTACCGACCTGACCGGGGCGAAGCGAATGGCGACGAACATCGGTGTTGCTTTCATGGGAGACACCAAGGGCGGGCCGTTCGACGTTCCCGGCGATCTCGCTCGGGACTGGCTCCGCCTTCCGGCCAATCCGAATGGGCGGCCCAATGCCGATGTTCTGAAACCCTGGGTCAACGGCATGGACCTGACCCGCCGCCCGGCGGGCAAGTGGATCGTGGATTTCGGGTGGAAGATGAGCGAAGGCGAAGCCGCACTCTACGAAGAACCCTTTCGCCACGCAAAGGAACACGTCTGGCCGATGCGGCAGCGGAACCGCCGGGAGTCGTATCGCCTCAATTGGTGGCGGCATGTCGAGCCCAGACAAGGCATGTGGCGGGCGCTCGACGGCCTGCCTCGCTTCATCGCGACACCGACGGTTTCCAAGCATCGGTTGTTCGTCTGGCTGGACGCTGGCATCTGCCCTGACCATCAGTTAATCGTCATCGCCCGCGACGACGATACGACGCTCGGCATCCTGCACAGCCGGTTCCACGAGGCCTGGTCGCTCAGGCTCGGGACATGGCTCGGCAAGGGCAACGATCCACGCTACACCCCGACCACGACCTTCGAGACTTTTCCCTTTCCGGAGGGGTTGTCGCCCAGTATACCCGCCGCCGACTATGCCGCTGACCCGCATGCCGTCGCCATCGCCGAGGCCACGCGACGGCTGGTCGAGCTGCGCGGTAATTGGCTCAACCCACCGGAATGGGTGGAGTGGGTGGATGAGCCGGTTCCAAGCTACCCGAAACGTCCCGTTCCCCGCGACGAAGTGGCGGCGAAGGCGCTCGCGAAACGCACCCTGACCAACCTGTACAACGCCCGCCCACAATGGCTCGCCGACGCTCACGACACCCTCAATGCCGCCGTCGCGGCGGCTTATGGCTGGGACGCGGCGATTCCGAAGCAAGCTGCGTTGGCGGAGTTGCTCGCGTACAATCTGGGTAATCAAGCCTAATGTCGCTCGACGCTTCAGAAAGCTAGAGGATATTTACGATGACCGAAGAAACCGTTCGAGAGACCATTGAACGAGTCTGGGACGAACTCGAACGTTACTATGACGAACTCGACGGAGCAAGCGATAGGGCTGCCGCCATTCTTGCCGCAGCATACTTTGAAGGCAAACTCCGCGACGCGATAATGTGTAGGTTTGCCCAAATGAGCAGCGCATTTTCGGATCAAATTGAATTAGGAAATAGAGTTTTCAAAAAACATAATCCCATAAGAAATTTCTCCGCAAAGGTTGAAATCGGATTTGCGCTCGGACTCT
>JAKZVK010000533.1:0-3381 GCA_047516085.1 Bryobacterales bacterium | reverse complement strand
GGCGCCCGTGTTCCAGAGGCCTGTCTTTTGGGCGGCGTTCACCGTGTTCGCATTGGCGTGCACGACGTTTGCGATCCTAAACGTCCCGCGCGCCTTCTCGATCGTCGAGCTCGATCTCCAGATGGATCGGGAGACGGCAATGTCCGAGGCCGGCCGGCTAGCTGAGCAGTTCGGCTGGGGACCTTCTGACTATCGACAGGCGGCAAGCTTCCGCGTCGATGATCGCGTACGGAGCTTCGTGGAGCTGGAGGCGGGTGGTGCGGAGACGTTCGCAGGTCTTATGCGGGACGGCCCATACTATCCTTATCAGTGGGTGGTACGTAACTTCCGCAGCGACGAGGTGCGGGAGGTGGCGGTCTGGTTCCGGCCCGACGGAACTCCCTACGGCTATCGTGAGCAACTGTCCGAGGACACCCCCGGCGCCGCCCTCGGTGCAGGCGCTGCTCGAACCATCGCCGAGAACAGCGTGGGCGCCCCTTGGAACGTCGCGCTAGACAGCTACGATGCAGTTGAGTCGTCACAGAAGAAGCAACCGGGCGGACGGATCGACCATACGTTTGTCTATGAGCGCAAAGACGTGCGAGCCGGCGAAGGTCGGTTTCGCCTACGTATCGTCGTGAGCGGCGATCGCACGACAGAGATCACGCACCTGCTGCAAGTTCCAGAGGCCTTCGACCGCCGGCACGAACAGATGCGGTCGGCAAACACGGGCATTGCCATCGGGGGCACCTTCGCCATGATCCTGCTCTACGGCGTGGGCGGAATCGGAGTGGGTCTCTTCGTACTGTTGCGGCAGCGCTGGGTCCTTTGGCGAAGTCCCCTCGTCTGGGGGGCGGGTGCCTCCTTAATTCAGTTGCTAGCGGGTCTCAATCAGTGGCCGCTGATATGGATGGGGTACGATACCGCCCTCTCTGAGAGCAGTTTTGCCGTTCGCCAGTTGACGACTCTGGTCGCCGGGTTCTTTGCATTCACCGCTGTCTTCACACTGTCGTTTATGGCGGCCGAGAGCCTGTCGAGACGCGCATTTCCACATCATGTGCAGTTCTGGAGTTGCTGGTCGCGCGACGGTGCGCGGTCACGGCAGGTATTGGGCCAGACGGTCGCCGGGTATCTGATGGTCGGCGTGGATCTGGCATTTGTCGTGGCCTTCTACTGGATTGCGAAGGAATACCTGGGATGGTGGTCGCCGTCGGATGCCTTGCTGGATCCGGACTCACTGGCAACCGTGCTGCCGTGGCTCGGCCCACTAGCGATTTCGCTCCAAGCCGGCTTCTGGGAAGAGTGTCTCTTCCGGGCCATTCCGTTGGCTGGCGCCGCCCTGCTGGGCAACCGATTCGGCAACCGCCGCGTTTGGATCGGAGGCGCATTCGTAGTGCAGATCCTCATCTTTGGAGCCGCCCACGCAGCCTACCCGACGCAGCCAGCCTACGCACGACTCATCGAGCTGATTGTACCCTCGACGGTTTTCGGCCTGTTGTATCTCCGCTTTGGTCTGCTACCGGTAATTGTCATGCACTTTACGTTCGACGCGGTCCTGTTTGCTCTGCCGCTTTTCGCGTCGTCGGCGCCGGGGGTATGGGTCGACCAGGGCCTCTTCGTACTGATTCTCCTCACGCCGTTGTGGATAGTGCTCAGCGCTCGGCTTCGCGGTGGACGATGGATCGACGCCCGAACAGCGCTGCTGAACCGTACTTGGAGGCCGCCGGACCCGGAGATAGGTGAATCCCCAACGATCGCGATGCCTCGTGAGCGGCTCGATCTGCCCCGACTTCCGGTGGTCGCCGGCATCGCGGCTGTTGGGTTTGGGCTGTGGGCGTATGCGGCCGCCACTCCGAGCGAATCACCGTCTCTCGAGGTGGGACGCAGCCGGTCCCTTGAGGTCGCGCGCGGTGCGCTGGCTGCGCAAGGCGTGGACATCGAGGACTGGACAGAATTGAGCGTTGTGGTGGGCCGTCTCGACGCCGCCGACCGATTCGTTTGGAGCGAATCGGGAGCCGAACGTTACCGCACGTTGCTCGGCGAGTATCTGCCTGAACCCCGGTGGCGAGTGCGTTACGCGCGCTTCGAGGGCGACGTGGCTGCACGCGCCGAGGAGCACATTGTCTGGGTCGGAGCAGACGGAAAGCTTGCTCGGAGAGAGCATCGTCTCGCCGAGGGGACCGCTGGATCGGAGCTGTCGGAAGAAAACGCTCGCTTGCTCGCCCGCACGGCGCTTGGCCCGCCGGATCGCGCCGCGAGCCTGCGCGAGGTTTCGGCCGAGTCTTCGAGCCTTCCGGAGCGAACTGACTGGACGTTCACTTTCCGTGACGAGAAGATTGCGGACCTAGAAGGTGGTGAGCCGAGAGTGGCAGTAGAGCTTGCCGGCGACGAAATCGTCGATACGCGTCGCTATTTTCACCTGCCGGAGGAATGGCGCCGGTCTGAAGACCAGCGGCGCGAGACGTTATCTATAGCCTTCACATTATCGAGCATCATGCTGGGACTCGTCCTCTTAGCCGGCACCGCTGGAGCCGTAATTCGCTGGACCCGTGGACAATTCAACGTAAGGGCGGGATTGGAGATTGGCGTTCTTGCCTTTACCGTCTCCGTCCTGTCGCTGGCCAACGATTGGCCAACTTTTATGAACGCGACATCCACAGCGCAACCACTTCCGCTTCAAATTGGGATCAGCCTAGTGGGCGGACTCGTTGGCGGAGGTATCGCTGCGACGGTGCTAGGATTGATGGCCGGGCTTACCCACGCGCTCGCGGCGGGTCGGCATCCGTCCAGCCGGGTGATCGCCGTTTGCACTGGACTGGCGCTCGGCCTCGGATTTCTTGGGAGCATGGCGCTGGTCGGGATCGTTTTCGGAAGCTCGCTTCCTGACTGGTCCGCGTATGGTCCGGCCAGTTCCGTGGTGCCGTTGTTGGGAGCCGCTCTCGATCGGGTGGCGCAGTATCTAATGCTGACGTTGGGGGCGTTGTTGGTCATCACGTCGGTCAATGTCTTGACCGAACAGTGGGCCCGCCGGCGAGTCATGGGCGCTGCCTTGCTGATGCTTGTGGGGATGCTACTGGCACCGGGGAAGGTGCCGGAAGACATGATCTCGTGGGTGATTTCAGGTCTGGTCGGCGGGGTCTTCCTGCTGGTCGCCTATGCCTGGGTCCTCCGGTCCCGCCCAGCGCTCGTGGTCTTCGCCACTGCGGCCATGATCGTGCCCGGATTAATAGGGAGCGGCTTGGACCAGGCTTACGCCGGTGCGTTGGCCGGATCGTTGATCGGAGCGATCGTCATCTCGCTGTTGTCCTGGCGCTGGTTCGAGACGCTTACTCGGACGAACTGAGGAAATCGGGGCCAACAGGCCGGATATCGAACCCCACCCCACAGTCCCTGCTTACTCAA
>JAKZVK010000532.1:0-5668 GCA_047516085.1 Bryobacterales bacterium | reverse complement strand
GTGACGGGCGTCTCGGGATACATCGCCGTCTGGTCGTGGTTCTTGTCGATGTTGCCCCACCAGGTTTGCGCGTGGCCGATGAAGTTCACCTTGGGGAACTGTTCGAGGATCTTGTGGAACCGCTCGATGTGGAAGTTGTAGGTCTCGTGTTGGAAGTGCAGCAGCACAGGCACGTCGTATTCCTGGGCGATAGACGCGACGAGTTGGATGTGCTTGGAGTCGCAGTCGACCGGAAACTTCTGCTCGCCGATGCCGATTGCCCCCATTTTGAGGTACTTTTCGAGGACCTCGCGGGTCTCGGGGATGTCGGGCAGCTCGTTCGCAAAGAAGACGTACTCGTCAGGGTTTTCCTGCACGAACGGATAGACGACCTCGTTGCCGCCCGCGTCCGCCGCCAGGCCGTACTTGCGTCCGGCGGGAAGCATGACCGTCTTGCTGATGCCCATCTTGCGCTGGTGCGCGACGAGCGCCTCGGCCGGACGTCCCGAATAGGGCGTGTGCTGGTGTAGATCGATGACCGGGTAGCTACCGAACGCGGTCGAGGGTGCGGCCTCGGGGGGGCTTTCCGCTTGCTGCGCACCTTGGTCGCCGCAAGCATAGTGCGCCAAACCCGCACCAGCTACCGTTGCCAGAAACTTTCGTCGTGTCAAGAAACTCATGTTCTACCTCCTCCGTCGCCAGATTATCGCACGCTGAGCCACGCGGACCGCTTCTGCTGCAGATCCGTATTTCATGTAGGGGCACGGCATGCGTGCCCGGCTGCCTCGGCCCGCCGCAACCGGTAAGAACACGGGCGGACTTGGCGATCGCTTAGCCCGTGGAACCCAGCGACGAGCCGATGAAACCCAACTGCTCTTCGCGAAGCAGCCTGTAATTGTAAAAGCTGCAGCCCATCGCGCTGGCCTCTTTCGCGATGCGAACCTCCGCTTCCAACTCCGACGCCTTCGTCATACCGCCGGGCTGCGTCGAGACCATCACCCCGCCCCCTTCTCTGATCTGCCCGGTGATCGCTTCGACACGCGCGCGCCCTTCCTGGGCCGACACGAACGGGCCAACCGTGACACGATCGAGGTGACGGTTCGTTGGCGGCAACACGTCGCTATGGTCCGCCGACTCGCTGGTCGCCAATACCGACTGAATCTTGGCATCGCCGGCGTGGATCACCTCGGCGACCCGGGTCCACAGCGCGGTTGTGTTCTCTTGTGACAACTTGACCCACTGCCGCAGCCGCCCTTCGAACGCTGCGTCCACCCACTGGGTGGCGGCGGGCAGGCGATCGTCGTCGGTGGGCAAGCGGGCCAATCGTGGGCGCAACCACGCAGCCACGTCCTTCTGGAACTTCCGGCCGTCAAAGCCGGAGGCCTCCGCATGCTTGATCGCGGCCGGGTTGAAATCGAGACCCATCAGGAAAGCGTCGCGATCAGTGATCTCCGACAGCACTTTCGGGTTGCGGAAACCGTAGCTCCACCGCAAGCGCGACAGAGACTCGACGTGCACCGCCACGGGCTTATACGTCTCGACGATGTTCTCGGTCAGCGCGACCAAGTACTCGCGCGAGTCGGGTGGCGCAGTACTCAACTGCCCCAAGTAGGCATTTCCAAAAGCATCGTGCTTGGCAAACTCCGGATACGTGCGCGCCAAGTAATGGTTGTAGCAGTAGACGATCCATGCACTGAACTTGAGCCCGCGTTTCGTCACCGCCTCGACGATCTTCTCGAAGTAGCCCTCCTCGTCGACCACCTCGCTCATGCGCGGCCGGATGCGGG
This sequence comes from Bryobacterales bacterium, assembly GCA_047516085.1. GTDB lineage: Bacteria > Acidobacteriota > Terriglobia > Bryobacterales > UBA6623 > JAKZVK01. The sequence goes on along the minus strand of JAKZVK010000532.1, from coordinate 3,902 downwards.
TCTTCGAGAAGCGTTCGACATCGGGATGGAAGTACACCGCGCCGTCCTCGCCGTAGTAAAGGGGCCGCTTTGGATTGTGCGGCAGGAAATACGTCGAGACGTGGTAGCTCGGCGTCAGCATCACCTCTTCGCAGCCTGCCAGGTCGGCGATGCGGTTCAACGAGCGGTCGAGACCCTCATCGGCAAGGTCCCATGGATACGTATAAATCGAACTGAGAAAGTCTGCCATGGCACGAGTCCTTCAGACGGCGCGGCAAGCATGCGCACGGTCGCCCCTAGGGTATCGCAACACCGCTCTTTGCAAAGCACGGCACTTAGCGAGACCGCCCGACCCGCTACTCAGAGCGACGGACCCGGTCTTTGCGATGGGGGCAGGGCGAAAAGGAACACCGCCGCGTGGGCGCGAATCCCCGCGAACCCAGGAAACCGAGCCCGGAACGCAAGTGACGGGTAAATCTGGCCGGTTCGGCAGGCAACCCCGAGCCCTCTGTGGGAGCACCAAGAACCTCACCCCCCCCTGCCGGGGCGCCGGATTCGTTGGTGGCGTTTCCCAAAGGCTTGCGCCGTGGGCTACTTTCAGTCGCCACCTATCAGGAACCGCGGACTCCCGTCCGCGGCTCGGTCGTGTTGGATGGCACGGTTGCGGCCCGCCCGCGGATTGTGGGCCGATTTTTTCACAGCCCCTCACCGACGCCAATGCGGCGAGGTGACCTACGCGGCCAGCGCCGCGTGGCGCTGTTCATGTTCAAGCAGAAACCGCTTCGCTTCGAGGCCTCCGGCATAGCCGGTCAGCTGGCCGGACGCGCCCACAACGCGGTGGCAGGGGACGAGGATCGAAACCGGGTTGCGGCCGACCGCGGCGCCCACGGCGCGCGATGCGTCAGGCTTGCCAAGCTGCCGCGCCAGTTCACCGTAGCCGCGCGTCCCGCCGGGGCCGATCGATCGTAGAGCTTCCCACACCGAAAGCTGAAAAGGCGTACCGGTCAGATCGAGCGGGACGTCAACGACGTAGTCCAAGTCGCCCGCGAAATAGCACGAGAGCCATCCCTCGGTCCGCAGCAGCCAGGCATTGCGGCGCGGGCCGGTCCGCTGGGATCGCGGGAACCGCCGGTCCATGTCTTCGACTTGCACGTCGAAATAGAGAGCAGCCAGACCCTTCTCGGAAGCGAGCAAGTGGATCTTGCCGAGCGGCGAATCGACTTTGGTGTAGTTCACGGGAACCTCGCTCCTATAGCCCCGAGAGGCAGCCTTCGAGAGGCGGTTGCTAGTGATCCTACCATGCCCGTGCAGAGAGCATGCGTGACCGCCTTGACGGTCTGAAAGGTAGGGGCACGGCATGCCGTGCCCACGCCGCGAATCGCATCCAGATCCGATGGGCCGCGTTGCCAAAGGCTTACGCATCGACTGCGGTCCGCGGGTCCGCAGGTTCTCTGTGACTAATTTTGGTATGATAGTATTCATACTAAAGTCATACCCTTTCCATGAAGCCCAAAACCTCGAAAATCGCCGTCAGCCTACCCACCGACCTGCTGCGGGCAATCGAGCGAACACGCAAAACTCACAGAGCCACGCGCAGTGCCGTTGTGCAGGAGGCCTTGCGACACTGGCTCGATCAGCAGGAGACCAAGAAGCTCGTCGAGCAGTATCAGGCTGGGTATAGCCGTGTCCCGGAAGGGACGGGCGAGGAGCCGAGTGCAGAGCGCTGGTCCGGCGAGGCGCTGGCTTCCGAGGATTGGTGATGTGGCGTGGGGAAGTCTGGTGGGCGGATCTCGATCCACCGTCCGGCCGCCGTCCCGTCGTCCTGCTCTCGCGGGACGACGCATACCGGGTTCGCGAGTTCGTGATCATTGCGCCGGTGACGACCCGCGTGCGTGGCATCCCGACCGAAGTCCCCCTCGGCAAGGGGGACGGGCTGGCGAAGCCGTGCGTCGCCAACTTGGACGTGCTGGCGACCATTCCGAAGCGAAAGCTGATCCGCAGAATCGCCTCGCTGAACGCCCGAAAGAGGTCTGCGATAGACGAAGCGGTATCCTTCGCGCTCGGACTCTCGCGAAGCTGAGCCGTGGGCGACAACGCATTGCGCCCGAGGCGCAGAGCAATTCGCGGCGCCAAACAGCGTATAATTTTCGGGGCGACCCAGGGCCGCAATCACGCTCTCGGGTAAAGGAGGCTCCTCAATGAATCGCCGTCGCTTTCTCGGTAGTTCCGCACTCGCGCTGGGCGCGGCTGCTTGCAGCGCTCCATCCGATGCAGGTGAGGCCGCGGATGAAACAACCGCGCACACCTACCACATGCGTTACGCGCCGCGGATCGGCTGGCTGCAGGATCTCTCCATCCCCCAGCAGCTCGAGTTGTACGCTTCGCACGGCTTTCGCGCCTTCGAGTACAACGGCCTCCCGCATCAGCACTCCCTCGAAGAGGCCGCGCAGTTCCGCAAGAAGATGGACGAGCTGGAAATGGAGATGGGTGTGTTCGTCGTCAACTCCGGTGGATGGAAAGGCGACGCGCTCTGCGACAAGAAGTTCCACCCGGGCTTCTTGAAGGACATCGAGAAAGCGGTCGAGTACCACAAGGTGATGCGGAACGGCTGGTCAACCGTCACGAGCGGCCTAGCCGTCGATCATCTCTCGCACAAGCAACAAACCGAAGCCGTCATCGAGGGCCTCAAGCGCGCCGCCGACATCGTCGCGAAGACCGACCTGGTGCTGGTGCTCGAGCCGCTGAACGTGCGGGTCAGCCACCCGGGCTACTTCGTGGTGACCTCCGAGCACGCCGCCGAGATTATCGACGGTGTCGGCAGCCCGCAGGTGAAGATCTTGTTCGACATCTTTCACCAGCAGATCTCCGAAGGCAACCTCATCAACAACATCGAGACGCACTGGGACCGCATCGCTTACTTCCAGGTGGGCGACGTCCCCGGCCGCAAGGAGCCTGGCACGGGCGAGATCAACTACCGCAACGTGTTCAAAGCGATCCACGCGAAGGGTTACCAGGGCCTGCTTGGCATGGAGCACGGGTTGTCGGTAGCCGGCATGGCGGGTGTCGAGAAGTGCTTCGACGAGTATCGCCGGGCCGACACCTGGCAATCCTAAGCGAGTTCGCGTGTTCTGGAAGGCGTATCCGCAAGCGAGAATGGCTGAACCCGGCGCGATGCAGGATGCGGTGGCGTTCGAACGCTTGATACTCGTGCTGCGATGAAGATCGCCTATATTACGGCGGGCGCCGGGGGGATGATCTGCGGCAACTGTCTCCGCGACAACACGCTGGCGCGGGCGCTGATCGGCCTCGGGCATGACGTTCAGCTCATCCCGACCTATACGCCGATTCGCACCGACGAGGAGAACGTCAGCCTCGACCGCGTCTTCCTGGGCGGCATCAACGTCTATCTGCAGAGTTACCTGCCGTTCCTGCGTCACGCGCCGGGTTTCGTCAAGCGGCTGTGGGACCATCCGGCGCTGCTCGGCTGGGTAGCGCAGCGCGCCGTCAAGACGCAGCCGGAAAAGCTGGGCGGATTGACCGTGTCGGTGATCGAAGGGGCCGACGGGCCGCATGCGAAGGAGGTCGGCCGGTTGGTGGAGTGGCTCGGGTCGTGGCGCCCGGACGTGGTCCATCTGACGAACTCGATGCTTGGGGGCATTGCGCCGGCGGTGCGGCGGGAGTTGGAGATCCCGGTGGTGTGCTCGCTGCAGGGTGAGGACTACTTTCTCTCGAAGCTGGCATCGCCGCATCAAGAGCGTGCTTTCGAGGCGTTGCGCAAGGCGGCTGAGTCGGTCGACGTGTTTGTTGCGCCGTGCCGCGACCATGCGGAGGCCATGGCGCCGTTGCTCGGCGTGGAGGAGGAGGCGATTCGGGTGGTGCGTCCGGGCATCGACCTGGCGGGGTTCGAGGGGGCGCCATCCGCG
>JAKZVK010000531.1:0-5660 GCA_047516085.1 Bryobacterales bacterium | reverse complement strand
GAAGTTCGAAGAATACAAGGTGCAGCACCCCGACCTCGCCGACCAGCTCTACCGCATGCAGCATCGGCTGCTGCCGGAGAACTGGGAAGACGGCCTGCCGACGTTCCCGGCCGATCCCAAAGGCGTCTCGGGCCGTGATGCTTCGAGCAAGGTGCTCAACGTGATGGGCAAGAATGTGCCTTGGCTGGTGGGCGGCTCGGCTGACCTGACACCCTCCACCAAAACACGCCTTGGTTTCGAGGGCGCCGGCGACTACACACCACAGCATCCCGGCCGAAACCTCCACTTCGGCGTACGCGAGCACGCCATGGGAGCGATCCTGAACGGCCTGTCGCTGTCGAAGGTCCGCCCGTTCGGCTCGGGTTTCCTAATTTTCAGCGACTACTCGCGGCCGGCCATCCGTCTCAGTTCGTTGATGGAGCTGCCCGTCATTCACATCTTCACGCACGACTCGATCGGTGTCGGCGAAGACGGCCCGACGCACCAGCCGGTCGAGCAGTTGGCCTCGCTGCGCGCCATCCCGGGTTTGATCACGCTCCGACCCGCCGACGCCAACGAGGTGGTGGAAGCGTGGCGCGTCATCATGCAGATCCAACGCGAGCCGGTCGCGCTGGTGCTCTCCCGGCAGAATATGCCGACGGTCGACCGATCGAAGTACGCCTCGGCCAAAGGAGTCGCGCGCGGCGCATACGTGCTCGCCGACACCCAGGACGGCAAGCCGGACATCATCTTGATCGGGACCGGCAGCGAAGTCAGCCTGTGCGTCGAGGCCTACGAGCAGTTGAGCGCAGAGGGCATCAGGACGCGCGTGGTGAGCATGCCTTCGTGGGAGTTGTTCGACAAGCAAAGCCGCGCCTACCGCGAAAGCGTGCTGACGCCCGACGTGCACGTGCGCATGGCCGTCGAGCAAGGCTCCACGCTGGGTTGGGACCGCTATGTCGGCTCCGGAGGCTGCACCATCGGCATGGAGACGTTCGGGGCGTCGGCTCCACTCAAGGCGTTATTGGAGAAGTTCGGCTTCACCCCCGACCGCATTGCGGCCGCCGCCAAGGTGCAACTCTCGCTGGCGTAGGGGCGGACCGCCGCGCCCACCCAATAACTACCGGCAGGCACTCATACCTTTTGGCCGACGCGCGCCCCGGCTGGAAAGGGCCTGTCTCGGCACTCGGGGGTGATGTAATGGAGGGGCACGGCGCCCCGACGATGCCTCCTCCCGTAGCAACTCTCACCTGCGGCCGACACACCCTGTGTCTCGACCGAACGCTCATCATGGGCGTGGTCAACGTCACGCCCGACTCGTTCTCCGACGGCGGCCTGTTCTTGGATCCCGCCCAAGCCATCGCCCAAGCTCGCCGGCTTGTCGCGGAAGGTGCCGACATCCTCGACATCGGCGGCGAAAGCTCGCGGCCGGGCTCCGACTCGACGCCGACCGACCAGGAGTTGGCTCGCGTTGTGCCCGTCATCGAGGGGTTGGCCGGAGAAATCGACATCCCTATCTCGATTGACACCGATAAGCCTGCCGTAGCAGAGCGTTGCCTTGCGGCGGGGGCCACCATGGTGAACGACATCCGCGGCCTACGGGATCCGGCGATGGTGGAGGTAGTTGCCTCCGGTGGCGTCCCGGTCGTCATCATGCACATGAGGGGCGAGCCGAAAACCATGCAGCAGGATGTCACCTACGAGGATGTCGTCTCTGACGTCAAGACCTTCCTGGCAGAGCAAGCTCGCCTGGCGACGGACGCCGGCATCAAACAAATCATCGTCGATCCCGGCATTGGTTTCGGCAAGACCGCCGAGCACAATGTCGAGATCCTGCGCCGGCTGCGGGAGTTCAAGGACCTCCCCTACCCTGTGCTGGTGGGCGCGTCACGCAAGTCGTTCATCGGCAAGCTCACCGGCGCGCCAGTGGACGCCCGGTTGCCTGGCACGCTCGCGGCCACGGCGATCGCCGTCGTCAACGGCGCCGACATTGTCCGTGTGCACGATGTCGCCGAATGCAAACAGGCGGTCACGATCGCCGACGCCATCCGAGGAACCTAACGTGGGGAACCTAGCAGCCCGTCGCGAAATCGGGAGCGGTGCCGTTCACAAATGTAGGGGCACGGCATGCCGTGCCCGCTTGCCCGATCTCCCGCAACATGCAGAAGTTTCAAACGGGTTTGACAAGAAACCATATTTTCACCACGGGCTGCCAGCGGGCGAGCTTAGCGTGAGGAGCGCAGCTTGAGGAGAACAGCGGACCGTATCCTCATCAGCGCTGCGCGGTTCCCCGCCCACATCGGTGTCACCGAGGAAGAGCGGGCCCAACCCCAGGACCTGGTCTTTGACATCGAGATGGTCTTCGACACTCGTCCCGCGGGCCGCAGCGACGACTTCTCGCAAACCGTCTGCTACGCGGCGGTGGTCGAGGCGGTCGAGCAGGTTTTGACACGCCCCTTCCATCTGATCGAAGCGGTTGCGGAGGCCGTCGCGGCGCGTGTTCTCGCTGACCATCCGGTCGGGGAAGTCCTCGTACGCGTCGCAAAACCCGGCGCTTTTTCCGGCAAGCGCATCGGCCACGCCGCGGTTGAAATCACCAGGACGCGCGATGGCTGACGTGTACCTCGGTCTCGGGTCGAACCTGGGCGACCGCCGCGAGCACCTCCGCCGTGCTCTTGATCGCGTGTCGGAGCGTTGCGTCGTGAAGAAGGTGTCGTCTCTATACGAGACCGATCCGGTCGGCTGTTACGGTCCCGAGAGATTCCTCAACGCCGCTGCCCACATCGAAACGGTGCTGAGCCCGAGCGAACTACTCGACTTCCTGCGATCGATCGAGAGGGATGAGGGCCGGGTCCGCCGCCGCAAGAACGACCCGCGCACGCTTGACCTCGACATCCTCCTCTACGGCAATCGTATCCTCGACGAGGACGACCTCGCGGTGCCACACCCGCGCCTCCACGAGCGCGGCTTCGTCCTCATCCCCCTCGCCGAGATCGCTCCCGACCTCGTCCACCCGGCACTGTCAGTTAAGGTCTCCGATCTCGCAACGCCGTTCAAGGGCAGCCAACAAGTCATCCCCATCGAAACCAACTCGTGGTATTCGCCAGAGGTTCCTGCGCGCCCTTAGCGGCCCTTGGCGCCTTTGCGAGAAGCCCCCTTCTTGCTAGCATGAAACCGGCGGTTCGGCATGCAAGCGGTTGAGGTTTGGAAAGCGGCGGTAGGCGACACGGTGGACTTCCTCGACGAATTGATCGCCCTGCTGCAGGAACATGGTATACGCTATTGCGTGATCGGTGGTCAGGCAGTGAACGCGTTCGCCGATCCGCTCATCAGCCTCGACCTGGATCTGGTCGTTGCCGCGGAACAGCAGTCGGCTCTTGAAGCTGTTCTGGGAGAGCGCTTCCAGATCAGCCGATACGAGCACAGCGTCAACATAGCGGCGCCCGGCTCGGACCTTCGGGTCCAGTTCCAAACCGACCCACGATACCTGGCATTCGTCGACCGCGCCGCGCCCCGCAAAGTGCTCGGCGTCGAGCTGCCGGTCGCCCGCGCCGAGGACGTCCTGCAAGGAAAAATCTGGGCGGCCACGGATGTCACCCGGCGTCCCAGCAAGCGCCGCAAAGACCTGCTCGACATCGAACGCCTCGTCGAGGCCCACCCCTCTCTGCGCAAGCTCGTCCCTGCCGAGATCCTCGAGAAGATCTCCGACGTTTAACGTCCGCACCCTTAGCGGCCCTTGACGCCTTTGCGAGAGACCCTCTGTATACTCAACACGGCTTCCTTGACTTAGGATGTCACGTAAGTAATTGATTTCACTTGGGTTAGTGTCTTGCTGGACCGCTTGAACGATCCCGTGTCCACACCATGTCCACAGCAGGCGAGGCTTGGAAACTAAGAGTGCGCCTTCTCGCCGCTGCGCTGATCGCGTCTGCCCCCCGTTGGCCTCCGCTACCCTTCTGGCGTTTTCCGCGAAACCCGGAACAGTAGGTTGATCGTTCGCCAGAAGGCGAGAGTGCGTCGAGTCGGCTACCTGGTTGACGAGGCGCCTTGGATACACGTGGGCCGCCGGCGCGGCGATCGAGCTATCTACCTGTGGCAAGTGATCGCAGGTCAGCGATCACGCTGACCGCCAACGATTCCAGCCACGACCCCTGCCCCTAAGCCGAAGCTTGGCGGGCGAGGTCTTCGCCGACTACGATCGCGCCGGTAAAGCCCTCGGTGTGCCAGTGGGCCCCGGCGTCCAACGCGGGGAGTTGGGAGGACTCAGGGGCCGGCCATGGGCTGATGTAGAAGTAGGGCTGGCCGTAACTACTATCACCCGGAGACATGCCGAAGCCGATGGTCGTAGCGCTTTCGCCGGCGCCGCTCAGCGTGATAAGCGTGGCGATGTCGAAATGGTGCGGCCAGCAGCGAACCTCCGAGCTGCCGGGCTGCGCCTTCGCCACCTTGGCGATGAGCGAGGCGGCGTTCGCATAGTAGCGAGACAGTTCCGCGAAGGCCGGACCTTCGTCGAGCGAGAACGCCTGCCCATCAGCCACCGGGTGATGCGGGATCTCGAAATGGAGCGGCCCGTCGAAAGACCCGCTGTCGAGGCCCTTGGAATCGAGTTGGCCGGCAACCCACTCCGACGCTTCGCGAAGCGTTCGGCCGGGCAGCGCCAAGTCGGCCTCGAGTTTGCCGCCGGGGCCGAGCAGGCATAGCCGAAGATCCTCCAGCCGCAGACCCAGTTGAAACCCACCGGGCTCCGCGGGCCTCGAAAGGAACATGTCTTGCGAGTGGTCCCAGCCCAGATTCGTATGGCTGTCGTCCGGCTTGGCGGGCACGTAGGCGCGGGCCACGCGGGTGAGAAGTTGCGCGGCGTGATGGCACTGCAGCCGCGCGTCGATTAAGGACGTAGGGTCACACGCCCCCAGTTGCTGCCACTTCGGGTTGCTATCGCTCGCCATGCGAACACCTCAAGTCCGGCCGGCTGGGCCGTAGATAGGAACTATCACACCATAGAGAGCCCGGGCAGCATCAGACGCAAGAAAGAGAATCGTGTCCGCCACCGCCGCCGGCTCGACCCACTTCGAGAAGTCTGCTTTGGGCATGGCCTCGCGGTTCTGCGGAGTGTCCATCGTCGTTGGCAGCACGCAGTGAACATGCACGCCGGAGTCCTTGACCTCTTCCGCCATCGCTTCGGTCAGCCGGATGACCCCGGCCTTGGCTACGCTGTATCCGCCGGCGCGGGGCATGCCGGCGAGACCGTGCGGGCTGCCGACGTTGATCACCGCGCCGCTTCGTTGCTTGATCATCTGAGGGACAATCGCACGGGACGTGGCGAGCGCGGTGAGCACGTTCAGCCTGAACAGGAGTAACCAGTCATCGGGGTCATCCTCGTGCACGGGCTTGCCCGCGCGAAAACCTCCGACGGTATTCACGAGCACATCGATGCGTCCGAATCGTTGAAGGGTTTCGCTGACGAGGCCACGGACGGAGTCTTCGCTGGTCAAGTCGACGGTGCCGGCCAGGTAGTGATCGGCGGAAGATGCCAGTTGCGGGTACGCGGCGTTCAGCCGCTGCTGGGAGCGGTCGACGAGAACGGTCTTGGCGCCGGCTCCTTGGAAAGCGGCCCCCGCAGCCCGGCCAAGGTTGCCGCTTGCACCGGTGATGATCGCCACCTTGCCTGAGAAATCCATCGT
>JAKZVK010000530.1:0-5344 GCA_047516085.1 Bryobacterales bacterium | reverse complement strand
GTGGAAGAAGGCGTCTGGTTACCATCAGCAAGCGCGCGTGGAGAATGCGTTCTTCCGGTACAAGTCGATCGTCGGCGACTGTCTTCGGGCACGCAGTTCATCGGGGCAACGGAGTGAGGCCGTGCTCGCGTGTAACGTTCTGAACCGGATGACCGAGCTTGGTAGACCCGTCTCGTACCGCATCGGTAGGTGACGGGCTCGACGGTTTGAAGCGCGTAGGCCTGCCCGCATCCGCGCACCAACGCCAAGGAGACCCATAACCATCAGTGGTTGATCGAGTGGCTCGGCTTCCGCGCACCAGCCGTCGTCCGTCGCCCGTTTGCGCTCACGCCGGCCGCGCGGTGTGCGAGATTGAGTTATAACGTCTCGGTACCAGTACTCGACGATGCCCACGCCAGGGGCCAAGGTTGACCGGATGTGAGATCGGGATGACGTGGTTCACCCGTCGGTCTGCCATGTTCTAGGCGCCACTGCTCGATCTGTCCTAGAAGCATAAAGGCAGATTTCTGACGTTTCGGGTCCTGAAGAACCATCCCGAACAGCCGCACGCGCAGTTCGTTTGACGAGCGCGCGTGTTCAGTAAAGACGTTGGAATCTTGACCGTCGGGTCGTCGCTCGACGAAAGCGCCTTCGAGTTGGTCGCAGATGCCTTGCGGAACCGGCGAGGGCTTCGCGTCATCGATAAGGTTTAGATTTGCGGCAAGGGCTTCGGGCGTTCCGAGCCAGTCCATGCCTCTCGAAAGGACGTGTCGATTGAAGTCCGGTAGGTCACGTTCGCACAATTGTCGCAGCCGCGCGGCTGCCTCCGGCCTACGTTGGGCCAGTTCAGTGAGCCGCGCGATCAACACGTCCTCGTGGTGAGGACGGCGCGTTAGCGCGATGCCGCGGATGGTCGGATCGACAAAACCTATGAGCAGTTCGCGTGCGTGCGGCGTATCGAGCGCTGCGAGCGCGTTGATAACATTCTCCTCGCATTGCTCGAACGTCCGCGCATCGGAGGCGAGCTCGTACAGAAGGTCGATGGCGGCATCCGAGCGGCTCTCGCCGAGAGCCGTGACGAGCCCGCGCAGTTCGTATCCCCAGAGTCGCCGCTTTCCGAGCACGTCCCGCACCTTGGCGATCCCTGCCACAGGGTCGTCGACGAAGGGGCAGAGCGCGAGGATGCGACGCAGAAGGTCCTTATCTGAATCCTGCATCCACTGCTCTGTCCGCTCAAGGATGGAATCGACCAGAGCGAACGCGGTGGTCGCTGGCAAAACGACACCAGCCATCAACAGGCGCTCGGTGGCGTCGAGACTGGTGTATTGGTCCCATTGGCTGGGCATGGCTATGACGTCGAGCACGACTGCCGCAGAACCGCGGCCGTCAATGGCGGCAAGCGCCGTCGCGAGTCGGTTCAGGAGGAAGACGGATCTCCCATCTTCATTCTGCTCTCGCAGGCGTTCGATTTCGGTTTTGAGTGCGGCGACGAACCGTGTGCGTCGCTGGTCGTTGCCGGATGGCGGAGTACGGCCTTCGCGCGCAGTCCACATCAAGTCGTAGCGGAACGTCGTGTCGAAGGAACGCTCCGGCTTCGGTACGTAGTCGAGCGTCATCGCAGCCGCGACGTCGGTGCGGTATTCCGGCTCGCGGAGGACATCAATGAGCACTTGGTCCGCGCCGGCTGGGTCCAGGTGCATGACGGCAGCGAGGTGCCAGCAGGCATAACTCATGCTGCCACCATCGCCGACAGGTCCACGATCGCCGGCGGCGCGCGCGGCTCGGCCTCGGCGCATCCTCTCAATGTCGGCGTGGACGAGGATCACTAGGTCCACCATATCTTCGGGTTCTCCAACCTGTGCGATCGACGAGGCCAGGTTGGCTTTCTCCTCACCGTTGAAGTCGTCCTGGCGGAGCACAAGATCTACGCTGCTTTTGAGGTACGCGCGGAGGCGCGCCTTCAAATCATCGTCGGCGACCCGGAGTGGTTCCACGTCCGATCTGGCAACCCGACTGAGAAGACTCGTAGCGACTTTGATGTCGAGGGGGTCGCCGTCCGTGATGGACGAGATGACGCCGCCTGCCGCGACGTCGTCGGGAAAGCGGCGAAACACAGCCTCTAGCTGGTCTATCACCTGCCGCTCGAATTCGTGCTGCTGGCCGGACTCCGCATCCACGTTCCGCCACAGCTCGCGAAGCTTCGCAAACACGCGCGCCGCAAGCCTTGCATCCGCGCGGGCGGCGATCACTGCGATCATGCCGTCATAGCGCGTGTTCTTGAGGTTTTCGGTCCCGAGGCGCTGCAGGTATTTCTCGACGAGATCGTCGGGAATGGCGGTCGCGAACGGCAACCAGTACTCGTGCCCGTAGAGGACGCCTTCGCAAATCTGAATTGCCACCCAGCTGCTCGCCCACGCCGGATCGCTGTTGCGTAGATGCTCGAGCGCCGGTCTGATGTAATGCGAACTCAGGTTGCGCATGTCGCCACCGGGCAACTCCGACATGGCCTCCTTGATGACGCCGTCCAGGCCTGTCTCGCCGAAGTCGACTAAATCGAGCGCCGTTCGCAGGCGCGCGGGATGGTCCGTGCTGGTCTCGATGAATCTGCGCATCGCGACGACGGTCTTGGATTTGAGCGCCGTGGGCATTCGGTCGGCATTCTTGCGCGCAACATCCTCGAATGTCTGCAGATCCATCGACTCGAGGACGCGGGTCAGCGCGTCGTCAGACCCGGTCCACATGAGACTGGAGACCGCCGCCTTCTTCACTGCGATGCCGTCGTCCTCCATAGCGAAGACCGCAACTTCGCCCTCGATACGACGATGAAGCAGTTCGGAAACAAACTCCGCCCGCACCTCGTCGTTCCAGCTGCGCACCCGCTCGCGCCAGTTCGGTCCAAGCGACGAGATCCGGATATCGGGCCACAGCCGGTAGGTGCGAAGCCGCGTTTGCTGGTCTTTCTCTGAGAGAAGCGGCACGATGATGTCGCTGAAGTCGTCCGCGCCGGTGGCGAGCATGGCGGCAAGAGCATACTGCCGATAGTGGCCGTCGCGGATTGCATACACCGCTCGGAAGCGTTCACCGACGACGGCGCGAACTTCGTTCCAGACGGTCGAGCCGCAAAGCTGCGCAAGCTCGCCCGCGAATACAAGATCGACGGCAAGCGCCATTTCCACCAGCTTCACTCCGGCTCGGGTGTTTCGCTTGTCGGCTCCGCCATCGCCGCTCTGCTCGGCAAACGTCTCGGCGATCATGCATAGTGGTTCGCCCCATGCCGGATCGTTCACGTAGTCGGCCGTGAAGCGATAGATCGCATCGTCCCGCAGGTCGAAAAGCCGCGCGCGGATGTTAAACGCAGCGCAGTATTCCTGAAGCTGCTGATGCTCGAATCGAAACACGATTTGCGGGTAGTCAATGAGCTCAAGAACGTGGTGCGCCGTGAGCGTCGCCAAGATCGTCGGCGCTCCCACCGGCTCGATCTGCCCACTGTGCACAAGCTCTCGTGCGACGGCGGCGACGATAGTGCGGGCATCAGCCTCGGGCAATGCCACCGCACCGCGCCGGGTCATCTCAGTTGCGAGGGCTTTCAGGTAGTCGGTTTGCCGGCCGAAGATCGGTGCTGCTTGCAGCGCGTTTCTGTGTTCGTCTCGTTGTTCCTGCAGACGAAGAACTTTGGCTAGAACGCCGATCTTTGTGGAAGGAATTTCGGCGCCCGCTTCACACAGCGAAGCGACTTCCGAAAGGGTGAACGGCGTGCGGGTCAGCTCGTCGAGCAACGGGTCGGCGTCAACACGGGCACGAAGCTCGGCGCCTTTCGTGCCAAGGCGGGCTTCCAGGTAGGCTGCCCGCTGTACGCGTCGAAGGTACAACAACCGTAGACGCAATGCACCGGGCAGCGGCGGCGTCAAGTGGTGCGTGCGGGTTGCGACGATGATGCCTGCGCTCGGAAAATCGCGTTCGAGCCCCCGGAGTGTGTCGTTTGCTTGCGCGGAATTCGACTCCGCAATTTCGTTCCAGCCGTTCAACAACAACAGGAACGGTTCCGTCTGCTGCACGCGTGCGAGGTCAGCGGCTGTGAGGCCTTCAGCCTGGAACGCAGGCATCCCGGCAATGTATTCGAAAATTCCCTGGCGCGATGACGTCCACGCCGGCAAGTCGACCATGAAGGGCGTGCCGGCGGTGCGCGCGTATTGTGCGAGCTGGATCAGCGTCGTCGTTTTTCCACGGCCGGCGGGCCCTTCGAGAACGATTCGGAAGCTCTGCGAGAGCACCTCGTTGATCTGCTCAAGCGACAGCACGTCGGCAGACTCCGCGCCATTCGGATTAAGCCTCACCGCTGTGAGATCGATAAGCGGATGGCCTTTTGTCTTTCCAGTCCAGGTCTGCGTAACGGCGCCAGCCGCGCGTTTTATTCTGACGATGAGGTCTACGACCTGCGGTTCCGAATCGATATCGAGGTGCAGGAAGCCGGCACAGAGCGAGGCGTTCTCCGGCATCATCATCAGCGTGATGATTTCCTCTCGCTCGATGATGTGAAGTTCGAGGCCGTGGTCTTTCTGAATTGCTTCTCGCCACTTCTTTCGGCTGGCGTTTCCGACTTTGGCGGCCGTCACGAAGAGGAGCGCTTTTAGGTCAGGAAAATTCTCCTTAGCGGTCTTCGCGTCGGCAGTAATCTTCCTCAGCGTTGGCGTGATCGAGGCGGCGAGTCCCTTGCCTATTTTCTCAGGTGTCAGGCTTGGGGGCGCGTATGCGTCGAGGCCGAGGTCCTTCTTTCGCTGGTGGGCGATGAGTTGGGGCCAGCGCTTCTTGCCGAGTACTACCGCCAGCCCTTGAAAGCGCATCCCCTCCTCTTGAGAGGTGAGCTCATCGAGAGCCTTTTCGATGTCGATTCTCAGGATGGCCATTCGAATCCTGCGCTAACAAGGGGCGATGGCCGCTCATGCGTCAGCCTGACTTGGCCTTGCTCAGCGGATCCGAAATCAGCCCCTTGCGGCGAAGACGGTCCATCGCCTCTGCGTCCGAACGAACTCAGCGTCATGGTCCCTAACAACCGCTTTCGTCGTAATTTGTGTATCCGTGTGCCCCAAAGGACTGCCACAGTGTGTCGAGCAGCGGCCTTAGCTTGACGTTTGGCTCAAACGTTCGCGTGTCGATCACAAGTTCAGGAAGCATCAGAACGTCCCGGTCAAGCGGTCTAAGGTTCCGGTCTCTACTTACGTGTACCTCAAGACGAATTCCTCTGACCCCAAGCAGGCTCACAAACAACGCGGGTTCGTCGCAGGAATGGAGTGTGAGCGAAACTTAGTTGGAAATTGAAGCGGCTCCACACCCTGTGGTTTGATGACGTTTGAGAAGACGGACATCA
>JAKZVK010000529.1:0-6881 GCA_047516085.1 Bryobacterales bacterium | reverse complement strand
AGGTCGACCGCCGCCGCCGTCCCCAGCGACTCGCCGTGGACCACAATTCGGTTGGCCTCGTACCCCTGATCGAGCAGGTACTGGTAGGCGGCGTCGGCATCCCGGTACATGCCGGCTTCCGTCGGGCTGCCGTCACTCTTGCCGTAGCCGCGGTAGTCGATGATGAACACCTCGGACCCAGCCTCGCGAATCGCTACCAGATGGTCGGCACGGTGGGTAATGTTGCCGGCGTTGCCGTGAAGATACAGGGTGACCCACTCGGATTCGCCCGCCACGCGGACGTGCCAGCCGTGAATTTGCACCTCGTCGGAGGTCTGAAGCCAAACGTCCTGCGCCCCGAGGGACTCGCGGAGGTCCCACAGACCCTCGGGATAGGGCATCGGATGGAAGGTGGACTGACGGGCAAGGTACGAAAGCACGAAGAACACCCATAGGCCGAGCAACGGCCAACCGACCCAACGAGGAACCTTTCGTCTAGACACGTTGCTCAGCGGCATCGGAGCGCCGGATTCGATCGGGAAGGAGTCGGGCAGACCACGCCGCGCCCCTACTGTACCGAAAGACGTGCGGGTAACACGTCGGGGCCGTGATCCGTCCGCAGGCCGGCGGGACTTTGTGTCGGATTGCCTCGGTCACACAGCGGGTTGGGGACGCGATGGATGGGGCTCGAAGAGAGCGGCAGTGTTTCGTGTTGCCTACCTATCCGGTGTTGGAAGAGCAAGGCTCAAACGCCCCTACCGGGGCTACGACCCGTATTCGGTTGCACCAGTTTGCGCCATCGGCGTGCGCGGACTTCGGTCCGCGCGCCCGCGGATTTACATCCGCGGCTCTGTTCTTTGGGTCGGCACGGTTGCGCCGGGGGCCCTAGCGCGGCACGAACTTCTGAACGCGCCAGTTGGTGATCTCGGCCACATAGAGGCTCTGGGTGATGGGGCCGACGGCCAAGTGATGGCACAGCTCGAACTGGCCGGGCAGCTTGCCGTGTTCGCCTAGCGTGCCGAGAATTTGTCCGTCGAGGTTCAGCTTCAGCACGCGGTTGTTGTAGCCGTCGGTCATGTAGAGCGACTGATCGGGCGTGATGTGGAGGCCCCAGGGCGATCCCACGTGTTTCCACTGCTGTAGGAACTTGCCGTCGCCGTCAAAGACCTGAATGCGGAAATTCTCGCGGTCGGCGACATAGACGCGGCCCTGTTTGTCGAGAACGATGCCGTGCGGCGCGTTGAACTCACCCTCGCCCACGCCGCGCTTGCCCCAAGCGCGGATGAAGGTTCCGTCTTTAGCGAGCTTGACGACGCGAGAATTTCCGTAGCCGTCGGTTACGTAGATGTCGCCGTTGGGCGCGATGGCGACGTCGGTCGGGCTGTTGAAACGGTCCTCGGCTTCGCCGGCTTGGCCTTTGCGGCCGAGCACCATGCGGATGCGCCCGTTCGAATCCATCTTCAAGACCACGTGGTGGTCGATGTCGGTGGTCCAGATGTTCCCCTCGTGATCGATGCGCAGGCCATGGGTCGCGGAGTAAACACTGTCGCCGAACGAGCGCAGGAATTTGCCGTCTTTGTTGAAGACCATGATGGGGTGGGGTCCACGGTGAAAGACGTATACGTTCTCTTCCTTGTCGACCGACACGGCGGTTGTCTCGGCCAGATTCCAACCGGCAGGCAGCGCGGGCCAGCTAGGAGCCACCTCGTAGGAGAGCGCCGGGTAGTTGGGCTCAGAGAGGGCTGCAATGGCGGCCACGAACGAAACGAGTAACAGGCGACGAAGCATGGTGGTCCTCCAAACGACGGTAATATCCTAGCATCCACGATGGGCGCGCTCACTCAACTGGTGCAGGCGCAACAGTCGCTGCAGTATGAGCAATGTTCGCAGATGTGGTTATCGCAGGTATCGCGGGTGCAATGCGGACAGATCTCCGTCGAGGGCTCATCGCAGATGTAGCATTGGAAGACGCCCTGGGCGCCCGGTGAGGTCGCGCGGGTCTTTGTGCCTGACGGTTTTGCGGGCTCTGTGGACTCCGTTGACGCCCCGGCGGTTTCCGGCACGTCTTCGAATGGCGGTTGCAGGCGCTGGTCCGTCAGCACGTTGGCATCCTTCCGTTCTCGGCGGTCTCAGTTGCTCCCGCGGGGGCGGTTGATCAGGTCGCCGCGGCAGCGCTGGGCTTCGCTGTGAGCGATTTCCATCTCCGCCTCGCTGGCCATGACAAGCTGTCGCAGATAGGTCTTCAGACCTTCGCTCTGACCCATGTTCCGATCCTTCGCGGCGATCAGCAAATCCGCCACTGCCGGGTTCTGATACTTGCGCGCCCCCTTGGCGATGGAAGCGATCATCGAATCGAGCCGGTCAAGCCACAAATAGGTATCGACAACGGCGGAGAGTTTCTCCGGGTTCCGATGCACGTTCTGGGCCGAGAGCGAGAGGTTGGCGATGTCTTGTATGAGTTCTTCATGCTGCGAGACGAAGGCTTGCGGGGCCCCATCTTGGATCCATTCCTTGGGGCGGACTCGCAGCAGCAAGTCTTCCATCTGCTTGGAGTGCTCGACCAGCCCCTCGGCTAGGGCAGTCACCTCCCAGCGGGGAAGAAGATCCTGAGCGGCAGTGGGCATGCTCATGATGACGCCCAGCGCAACCGCAATATGAAAATGCCTCATAAAGGTCATAGTAGGTGCTACCGGGGGCCGTGACAACCGGGGAGCGGCTGTGCGGGACCGCTTGCTTGCGTTTTGGAGCCTAGCAGCCTGCGGTGAAAGTATGGTTTCTTGTCAAGCCCGTTTGATAACCCTAAATGTTGCGGCGGGTCGCGCAAGCGGGCACGACAGCATGCCGTGCCCCTACATTTCACCGCTTCCCGATTTTGCCACAGGCTGCTAGTCCGGCTCCGGCACGACTTGTCCATCGAGCAGCTTGAAGCCGGTTCGGTGCATCACGTCGGCGGAGCAAACCAGCCGCGGCTGCTTGTAGTCTCCACGGAGGTCGGGCGGGGTGGCGCTGAAGTCGGGGTTGCCGGCATCGAGCGTCCAGATGACCTTGCCGTTGAACCCGACCTGCACCTCAATGGCTGCGCCGCACGCGCGGCAAAGGTATGCAGGCGGCTCGGTGAGATCAGCCGGCATCGCCGCTTATTTTAGCTCGCGAGCCTCCAGCTAGGGCCGGCTGGGGCCTACAGCCTCTCTACGATCTCAAGGGGCTCTATCAGGCGGAACTGCAGCCGCGACTCGACGGGAATGCGAACAGGCTTGCCGCGAGTGGCGGCCGCTACGCCCCCTCCGGCCCCAGCCCCGGCGCCGGCCCCGATCGCAGCTCCCTTGCCGCCGCCGGCAATCGCGCCGATGATAGCGCCGATACCGGCTCCGATCCCGACCTTCTTCATGTCGTCTTTGGTGGATTTCTCCGTTTGGCGGTGGATACGGTTGGTGACGATTTCGACCCTCTGCCCATCAGCCGTGTCGAGCCGAACGAGTTCGACCGACAGCTTGGCGACTCCTTTGACGCGCCCGGCCCGAACGGCATCCACCACCACGCCCTCGACCTGTGCGCCTTTTTCTGCAATGACTATGTCATCGACGATGATCGGTTCGTCCAGGGCCGCGGTGAAAGTATCGCCGCCATAGTTGCGGTCGCTGGCTAGGGCGAAATCCAGTCGCACAGGCAGGTCGGTTCCGGCGGGCAAGGTGACCCGGCGTGGCTCTCGGGGGGGCTCTGGAGGCTGTGGCTCCGGTCTCTCCGTTTTGACAACGGGCGGCTGGGGTTCGGCGGGCCGCGCCGCCACCGGCGTAGAGGGAGGCTCGGGTGACGGAGCGGCTCGTGAATCTGGCCCAGGGTCCGGCTGGGGACCCGACCGGGGATGCCCCGCCGGCTGGGCCGGCGTTCGCCTAACGGGTGTCGGCCGTCGCGGACTCAGTTTCTCCGGCGGCGCCGGCGGCGCATTCGAAATGGCGGGCGAGGGCTCGTTGAGGGCCTCCGGCTCGGCCACAAAGGCCACGCTCTCGACGGGTGAAACTATCGCCTGCTCAGCGCCAGGCTGCCCGCGCTGCCCGACATAGATACCGGCCAGCAACGCCGCAATCGCCGCCAGACATACCAAAATGCCAATTTGAACGTACTTCATGACGTCCTCCGCTTCCGGGCTTACTCCCGGCCTTCCCGCGTCATTGGGACGGGCCTGGTCTTCCCGCCGTTACAGGTGTAGGAGAATATCAGCGACGTGCACGAGATCCTGACGCACCTTGACGGCGGCTACGTGCTGGACCTGGGCAGCCGTTTCGGCAGCTTTGACCCTCGGGGACGCCCGTTCGTTACGGTCCGCGTGGATCTCGATCCGCCGGCGGAGGGCGGTGGAGCCTGCGTGGTCAAGGCGGATGCCGCCCGGCTACCGTTTCGAGACGGCTGCTTCGCGGCGGTGATTTCAAACCACAGCCTCGAACACTTTGAACAGCTCGGGGAAGCGCTGGGAGAGGTTGGGCGCGTGGCGGGCCCGGGGGCGGCCTTCTACGCGGCCGTTCCCGATGCCACCACGGTTACCGATCGGCTGTATCGGTGGCTGGCCCGAGGCGGCGGGCATGTCAATGCGTTTCGCTCGGCCGATGCTCTGGCAAACCTGATCGAGCGCAAGGTGGGTCTACGCCACACAGGCTCGCGGCTGCTCTACACATCGCTCTCGTTCTTGAACTCGAAGAATCGGCGGTCCCGTGCGCCGCGTAAGCTGATCTTGCTCGGCGGCGGACGCGAATGGACGCTGGTGCTTTTCAACGGTCTGTTCCGAATTGTCGACCGCCTGTTGGGAACACGCACCGCGGTATACGGCTGGGCGCTCTACTTCGGCCAGGTGTCTGTTCCGGTCGAGACCGTGGGATGGGTGAACGCCTGTGCCCGCTGTGGCTCAGGTCATAGCCTGCAACGTTTGGCGGAGGAGGGCAGGATACGGCGGGTGCTTGGCCTTGTGCCGACGTATCGCTGCCCCGATTGCGGTGCGCGCAATTTGTTCTTCAGCGGCGGCGGCTTCAGCCGGAAGTGACAGCCCCGAGCCGCGAGTGTGCACTACTCGGCGGTCAAGGATACGACCGTTTCCAAGTGAAAAGTCTGCGGAAACAAGTCCACCAACGTCATCGACTGTATCCGGTACCCGCTCTCCAGCAACGGCGACAAGTCACGCGCCAACATCGGCGGGTCACACGACACGAGCACGAGCCGCGCGGGCCGCAGCCTTGCAAGCTCAGCCGCCACTTCAGGTCCCAGGCCCGCACGCGGCGGGTCGGCCACGACAAAGTCCACGGGATCGATGAGGCTCGGCAGGAATTCGGCGACGTTGAGATTGACGACCTGCGCGTCAGCTTGGGCGCGTTCGAGGTTGAACCGGAGATCGCGCATCGCCCGCCGGCTTGCGTCCACGGCCACCACCCGCTCAAACTGCCGGGCCAGCGGCAACGTGAACAGCCCCACGCCGGCATAGAGATCCAGTGCGAAACGGCCGGACGCATCATGCGCCACAACCTTCGCCAGCTCGTTGACGAGGAACCGATTCACTTGGAAGAATGATCGGCTGCCGACGCGAAAGAGATCGTCCCCTACGGGGTAGTCGATCGTATCGGTTGGCGCAAAGCCCTCGATTGTCTGTCCGCACCATTCGAAGAATGACTTGGCCAGGGGCCGGTCGCTGGATAGGACGTTCAACTGCACGTCGGTCTCGTTGGTGAAGAACTCCACTTCGCGCAGGAAGTTCGGGAAGCGCCGCTCTTGGGCCATCCCGCGCAGAGTCTCATGGGCGCGATTGAGAAGGGGTGAGTTGACCGGGCATGACTCGGTTGCCACCAGGCGATGCGAGCCCGCTTCGAAGAAGCCGACCTGTCCGATTCGGTCTCGCTTGGCGACCCGAAGTTGCGTGCGGTTGCGGTAGCCCCACGGCTCGCCCGCAACCGTCTCGACCGGGCCGTCCCACGTGATCTTGCCCACGCGCGCCAGCGTCTCGAGCAGGATCAGACGCTTCGATTCGAGTTGCCGGCCGTAGGAGAGATGCTGGTAATGACAGCCACCACAGACCCCGAACACAGGGCAGCTAGGTTCGACGCGATCGGAGCTCTTCGAGACCCAGTCGACAGCGCGCCCCTCGATCAGGCCCTTCTTCGCGCGAACCGCTTCGACCTCGACGGTCTCGCCCGGCGCCACAAAGGGGACGAGCGCAACACGGCCGTCAACACGGCCGAGGCCCTGCCCGCCATAGACGAGTTTTTCTATTTGGACTTGCACGGAGGGGGGTAGCGCAGATTGGCCTCGCCGAACGATACAAAGACCGCGTTGCGGCACGCGGGCACGGCATGCCGTTGAGCCGTCCAGATTAGCGCGGGCCGGGCTTTTTTGGACCCGTCAACTCCTTTCGTTTCCATCAGCCGCCGCCGTACGAGCAGGCAGGCCCCGTTCGTCCGGTGCGATCGGGATGCCGCATCGCTTGGAGCCACCCGCCAGGCCGGTCCTTTTCCATCGCCCTTTCAGGGCTCCGATCGCAAAAGGGTTCGCTACCCAGGGTTCCGCCTGGAGGCTTCACCCTGGGCTAACATCCAACGCCGCTTCGCGGCTTGGAGTTCGTCGCGGGCCGGCACCTTTATCGGCCAAACGGCAGGAGTGCTTGTTGGCACTCGCGGGCGGACGCAGCGGTCGGTTCTTAGAAACGAAGCGGCTTCGCGGCGCGTTGCGGCACGCGGGCACGGCATGCCGTGCCCCTACCTGCCGGACGTACGAGCTTCGCCGACGAGAAGAAACCTCGCTGCGTTCGGCGTAATGCCCTACACGTTCTTGACCGGTCGGACCGGCCTGCGCCGCCGACCGTACTCGTGGCGCTGGGCGGTCCACTTCACCGGGCCGTAGGGGCTGTACTCGCCGAGGTCGACTTC
>JAKZVK010000528.1:0-2576 GCA_047516085.1 Bryobacterales bacterium | reverse complement strand
GTTCAAGGCGGGCAAGGCACTCAGGGACGCGGTGAACGGAGGCTGGAACGCGAAGGCCGACGGGCCGGGAGTGTGACGAGGATACGCCGGCGAGTGGATGCGGGGAAGACGGGGTGACACTGGAACCGCTGGATTGAAGTGGGCTCGTCTGGCGGCTGCGTTGATCGCAGCCGGGACATCGATCGGGTCTGCGGGGGCCGGCGATCTCTATGTCAGGACCGGGGCCGGTCTCGACCGCCCGGCTGAGACCGCGTTCACCGACTTCGACTGTTTAAGCGTTTTCCCGCCGGCGCTCTACGGCTGCGGCCGGGGCGGCGACGGCGCGCCCTACCGCTCGGTCGGCGATTTCGGGATGGTGCCCGTTCTCGAACTCGGGCTGGGCTATGCCGCCGTGCCGCCGTTGCGGCTGGAGGTGCTGGCTGAATACCGCCCGCGGTTCGCTTTCGGCGGCCATGCCAATTTCCTGGAGACCGGACGCCGGCAATCGGTCACGGTGGATCTGTCGTCCCTTACCGCCATGTTGGCTGCCTATGTCGACCTCGCCGGGCTGGGCGTGCCGAGACTCGGCTCTCTCGAACCCTTCGTCGGGGCCGGCGTCGGCGCCGTACATAACAGGATCGGCGAAACGCGCATGACCTTTCCGAAGACGACGACGATGGTGCCGCGTGCGAGCCGGACCGATGTCGCCTGGATGCTGACGGCGGGGTTCGCGGTGCCGCTGGGAGAGGGCACGACGCTCGATCTCGCGTGGCGTTGCACCGACCTCGGCGTGGTCCGCACGGACCGTGGCGGTGGTCGGGTGGTGTGGCGCGACGGGAGCCGCGAGCTGCGTGAGCTCGATCTTGCCGCAATACGGGCAAGGCTCGTGGGCCACGGACTCAGAGTGTCCCTTCGCTACGCGTTCTGAGGCGAAGAAATCGGCCAGTGGCGAGCCATGGGACGTCGATTACCACGAAAAAGTCGCTGGGACGCCTTCAGGAATCCCATTCCGGCCTCCGCGCTCAACGCTCGAACCTTCCCGCTCGTGTGCATCATGCCGTGTCGGCATGGATTTTGATTCAAGAAGCCTTTGATGTTTCCAAACCGAGACCTTCACTGTCGAACCCGAACAGAATGGATTGTGAATCCGCCCTCATCGGATGGGCCTGTGACCAGGCACGAATCGGTGGACGGTTGAAGGCGCCTGCGTGACGGTCGGGAGAGTGAAAAGTGGCGGCCCGACGAGGGGTGCTGGTAAGGCGTGGTGAAGGTAACCGTTCCGAGAAGCCGTGGAGGTCCGCACAGGCAGGCAGCCGGGTCGAGATCACCTTCATGGCGCGGCGCCGTTGACGGCGTTGTCCGTCCATACGGACTTCGGATTGACATTCGGAATAGCGGTAGTTCAGTATCGTGCCCCTCGGCTCCCGAAACGAGAGCCCGAGCAGAGGAGGAAGTCCAATGAGAATCCTGGCAATCGCAGTCACCGCGCTTGCCGCGGCCATCGCGCCAACCCTCGCCTCGGCAGCCGACATGGCTGGGGCCGAGATCGTCAACGCCAACGGCGCGGTCATCGGCAAGGCCACCTTCGAGCAGACGCCTACCGGCGTGCTCATGTCCATCGACGTGACAGGCCTGCCGCCCGGCGGTCACGGCATCCACCTGCATGCCGTCGGTTCCTGCACGCCGAACTTCAAGGCGGCGACAGGCCATGTCAATCCGGGCAAGGTCAAGCACGGCCTGCGCAACCCCGAAGGACCGGACAACGGCGACCTGCCCAACCTGTTCGCCGCCGCCGACGGCTCGGCAAGGGCCGAGTTCTTCACCACCCGCGTCTCGGTGTCGGGCGGCGACATGCCCGCGCTCCTCGACGAGGACGGGTCGGCAGTCATCATTCACGAGAACCCCGACGATCACATGGCCCAGCCCATCGGCGGTGCGGGCGGGCGCATCGGCTGCGGCATCATCGGCAAGATGTAACCCGGCATGCGACGACACTTCTTCCCCTGGCGGACGAGCTTGCGACAGCGGCGGAACGAGCCGCCCACATGTCGAAACTTGGCGTTCACCTCCGTACGGCATGCTCCCGGAGGAGAACCGAATCCGATGCCCGACACCGACATCCGAATCGTTCCTCACGGGTGGAGGCAGAAAACGGCCGCTGAGGCAGGAGATCGGTTGGCTGGATGTGCCGACCTAACCTTCTGGCGGAACGATTCCACGGTTTGTCGGAACGGTTTCTGGTGAAGGCCGGTGAGCCTGATAATCATAGTTTCGGACGGACTTGTCACGACACGCATTGACTCCAATCCGCTGACCGCTTGTACACGGATCGGAAATTGGCGAAATCTAGCCGATGATATAGGAAAGTAAAAGAAGAGTATTTACAATAGATTGCGGCAATTTATGCAGCTAGAAGATAAGGTGATGCGACACAAGAACGCCTCAAATCATGAATTCGTACATCGTCGAGCTTGGCGCGCGCCCGGATGCACCGCCAGGGATGTTGCAGGTCAGTAAGATGACTTCCCGGTTTGCGCCCCGCGATAACCCAGGGGTTGCCGTCACGCCTGTCGATGCGCTCAAGGACGGCGATCGCC
>JAKZVK010000527.1:0-9358 GCA_047516085.1 Bryobacterales bacterium | reverse complement strand
AAAGCTCTTCTACCGGCTTGTACAACAGGCCGCGACCGTTGGGCCCACGACCTATTCAGAGATGGTCCAACACCTACGCGGCAGGCGGACCGGCCAACCACAAGATGTGGGGTAGTCGGGAGTGAAGTGCATACCCAGATTTTCGCTTTGCCGCCTCAGTACCGCAAGGGTAACCGACGGTCGCGTCCAATGCAATGGCTTGTGGCTCTTTGTTGTCATGCTGCTCCTATCTCTCGGGCCGACTTCCATCTCGATTCTGGTGCGGCCCACCCCTGCGTTGACTTTCCGGCCGCGCTTGCCTAGAGTGATTCCACCTGGGGTCACAGGCATGCTCGATTGGATGTGTTAAGTTTCGGCGCTAGCCGCTTCTCTGCCGGGTCGACTTGGACCTGGCGCGGCTGGAAGACGGTGCGGCGGTCTTTGAGACGACTTGAGATCGCTACTGGCCTGTCGTTTCCTTCGTGATCGAGCCCGCCGTGAGTGTCGCCTGCGATCCGGGCGCGATTCCTGTAACGACTCCGCGCACGACATATATCGAGCCAGGTGCAACGGAGGGGTTTGGGATGTCCTCTTCGAATGTGAGCCGATAGGTTTGCGTCGGACCTGACGGCTGGAAGACCTGACCCTGCTCCGTCATCGTGATCGTCCCCTTGGCCTCAACCTCTGTCCGCAGGATCTTCGTGCCGTCTTGCGTGATGCGTGAGAGCAACGGAGTGAGACGCACCCGGTTGTCAGGCGTGAGATGCAGGGTCGCCACGCCACGCTCGGCATCGATCTCCACCCGCTTCACGCCCCGCACCCGCCCGAGCCGCCCTTCGAGCGACGCGATGCACGAGGCGCACCCCGTGTCCTCGAACGTCACCTCGACCTTGAGAAACTCGGCGCCGAGGGGCAGTGCCGCCGCGAGCAGAGCTAGCGCCAAACGCGTACCCGGCCGCCCGGCCGAACCGCGCGCACCCCATGGCTGCTCAGAACCCCGGCCGACACCCGGTCGCTCCGGCGACATGTCAGGCATCCTCATACACCACACCGAACTTCGGTGCGGCCGCCTTGGCTTTCGTCCGGCCGAACCACCGCGATGCACTGATCCCTCAATGGCTCTTCTTCCAACGCCCTACCAGTGTAGCGTCAGGTGTAGGTGGCGAAGAGCCCTCTCGCTCAGCGGGGTCTCAGATGTGCCTCAGCCCGCCAACCGGTTTTCGAGGCGGCCCAGGCACCCGGTCCAACCTTCGGAGTGCTTGTCGCGCCAGTCGCCGCTCGGGAACAGGTCGTGCGTCAGCGTAACTTCCGTTGCGGACCCCAGGTCACTGAACTCTACCGTGACGACGGTGTCTTCGACCGTGCCATCCTCCCACGACCAGGTGTAGACGAGCTTCGACGGCACCTCGACTTCACGATACTCGCCGATCGCCGTGTGCACGCCGCCGCCCGAATGCTTCATCTCAATACGGTACTTACCGCCGACGCGCAGGTCGACTTCGGCGTGGGTCTCATACTCGTCGGTCGGCCCGCACCAATGCTTCATTTCTTCCGGTTCGGTCCACGCCCGGAAGACTTTTTCACGGGACGCTTGGAACGTGCGTTTGATTTGGAGCGCCGTTTCGGCGGCGGGACTGGGTGTGGCCATGCTGACTCTTCCTCCTTTTGAGTTCGTTCGAGGTGCTGTTCGAGCGCGTCGAAGCGCTGTTCCCAAAACTGCCGGTACTGCTCAATCCACTGGGCGGCCTCACGGATCGGCCGGGCGTTGATTCGGCAACGGTGGACGCGTCCCGTCTTGCGGCGCGTCATCAGGCCGGCCTGCTCGAGCACGCGCAGATGCCGCGAAATCGCCGGGAGCGACACGCGGTGCGGCTCGGCCAGCTCGCCGGCCGAGGCCTCCCCTTGCGCCAAGCGTTCCAGCATGCCGCGCCGAATCGGGTCGGCCAGCGCTGCGAAGACGGTGTCCAGCGGATTGATTCTATATTTAACCATCGAGTTAAGTATATACTGCCGCCGCCGGTTTGTAAAGCCCTAACGGACCATTGGACGGCGGGAGGTGAGAATTCTGCTTCCGTTGGGCGACGGTCAATGTAGGGGCATAGCATGCCGTGCCCCCATTTTCCAGAAGGATTGCGCGACTACGCCGGCGTGGTGAACGAGACAATCGTCGCCTTGTCCATTGCTTCCCAATCGATCTCGACCCCGAGTCCGGGGCCGCGGGGGGCCTCGACGAACCCATCACGTTGCGTGCGGATGACGTCTTTCATGCCGTACTCGTAGGAATCGTAGGGGACGGGCTGCTCGTAGTAGGTGCACTGCGGGGTGGACAGCATGAGATGCAGATTCGCCGACGAGATCAGCGTATAGCCCCACGCCATGATCTCGCAGTTGACTCCGGAGGCCTCGGCCAGCGCCAGGAACTTGCGCGCCTGCGTGAAGCCTCCACAGACCGTCACGTCCGTGCGCGCCGACCGCCAAGTCTGCGTACGCAGCGCCTCGGCGAAGGCCGGCAAGTCCTGTATCCAGTTGCCCGACGGGATCACGGGAATGTTCACCCTGCTGGTCAGGTCGCGATAGCCTTCGAGGTCGAAGTCAAGCAGTGGCGCCTCTAACCAGGTGAACTCGAGATCCTCCAACTCCTGCGCGACGCGTAGCGCGCTGAGGCGGTCGTAGTTGTTCTCGGCGTCGTGCATGAACGCCACATCGGGATACTTCTTGCGCGCCGCGCGGCACAGCTCGAGGTCCTTATCGGGAAGGCACCAGGCGTGGAACTTGATGGCGCGAAAACCCTGCTCGAGCATCTGGTCGATGAACTCGAGATAGGCCGGCACGTCTTCGAGCATCGGCGTGCTCGCGTAGGACTGGATGCGGTCCCGCGCGCCGCCCAACAGTTGGTAGATGGGCAGGCCGGAGACCTTGCCGAGCAGGTCCCACAGCGCGATATCGACCGCCGCCAATGCACCGGGGGCGAGTGGGAAGACGCGCGACCACAAACTGCGCCGGATCGCTTCGCGCTCGAGAGGATTCTTGCCGATCAGGTCGGGCGTCATGTGCCGCAAGGTCTCGGCCGTGTAGCGGTCATAGTCGTGGGAGGTGTAGTTCGATACGCCGCCAACGCCTTCCACGCCGTCGTCGGTGTAGATGCGCACGATCGTGTTCGTCATGTACTGCTCGGGCAGGTCGTGCGACCAGGTGTAGCGCTTGACCTCGGGAGCCACGACCTGCACTTTGACGCGTTCGATCTTCATGGATTCAAGTTCCCTTACCTTCCTTCGATGTCGTTCGCACCGCGCACCACTCCACCACGTAGCTTCGAGGCTAGCGTGATCGGGTCGGGTGACGGGGATTGCGCCCCGACTTCTCGAAGCCAATGCTATGAGCAACACGACTCACCCTTACCCCGCGAAACGGCGCTTGCGGGCTTCGTCGAGCGCGACGGCAAGAATGATAATGCCGCCGATGATGGCTTGCTGCAGGTAGGGGTTGATGCCAAGCAAGTCGCTGCCGTTCGACAGCAGCCCCATGATGAACGCGCCGATCAACGTCCCGACGACGCTGCCCTCGCCGCCCGAGAGACTGCCGCCGCCGATGACGACCGCCGCGATCACTTGCAGCTCATAGCCCTGGCCCGCCGTCGGCTGCCCGGTCATCAGGCGCGACGCTTCGATCATGCCCGACAGCCCGGTCAGCATCCCCGAAATAGCGTACACCGCCACGGTGTACTTCGCCACCGGGATGCCGGCGTACACGGCGGCCTCTTGGTTGCTGCCGATCGCATAGGTATAGCGGCCCAGCTTCGTCGAGTGCAGAATCATGTACGTCACGACCGCGCAGGCGGCGAGCACAAAGAGCACCAGCGGGATCCCGGCAATCGACCCCTCCCCCAGCGCGCTAAACTCGCGCGGCAAGCCGACCACCGGCAAGCCGTTCGAGATGATCAGCGTCACCCCGCGCACGACGCCGAGCGTGCCGAGCGTGACGATAAACGGCGGAATCTTGAGGCTTGTCGTGAGCAGGCCGTTCACGAATCCCCATCCCAGCCCGCACGCGAGGCCCACGCCGATGCCGACCAAGACCGGCGCGCCCGCCACGATCGACATGGTCCCGATCGTCCCAGAGAACGCCAGAATCGCGCCGACCGACAGATCGATACCGCCCGAGACGATCACCAGCGTCATTCCCAGCGCCATGATGTTGATCGTCGCCGTCTGCCGGACAACGCTGGCCAGGTTCGTTCCCGTCAGGAAGTTGGGCGACGCGATCGACAGGAACACGAACAGCGCGATGAGGCTGAAGAACGGCAGCAACCGTTGGATTATCTCCGAGCGAATCTTCATGTCGTTTAGATCCGCCGCGGTCAACCGCCGACGGCGGCCAGGTGCATGATCTCCTGTTGCGTCGTCTGGCGCGGCAGCTCGGCCACCATGCGGCCGTGACGCATCACGAGGATGCGGTCGGCGACTTGCAGCAGCTCGGACAGCTCCGAGCTGACCATTAGGATCGCCGCGCCCGCCCGCGCCAACTCGTCCATCAGCGCGAACACTTCGGCCTTAGCTCCCACGTCGATGCCGCGCGTCGGCTCGTCGAACATCAGCAGGCGCGCGTCGCGGAACAGCCACTTGGCGATGACGACCTTCTGCTGATTCCCGCCGCTCAACCGGCCCGCCAACTGCTCGATCGACGATGCGCGGATCTTCAGCTTCTCGCGATACCCTTCGACCACCTTCCCTTCCCTGCCCGCCTGCACAAAGCCGCTGCGCGAGACGCCGTCCACGTTGGCAAGTGTGACGTTGGCACGCAAGGGCATGGCGAGCGCGAGGCCCGTGTGCTGGCGGTCTTCGGTGATGAGCGCGATCCCCGCGTTGACCGCGTCTTGCGCCGAACGAATCGAGGCGGGCTCGCCGTCGATGTGAATGGCTCCTTCTTCAGCGGGCGTGATGCCGAACAACGTTTGGCACAGCTCGGTGCGGCCGGCGCCCATCAGCCCGGCCAGCCCGACGATCTCGCCGGCGTGCAACGTGAAGCGGATGCCGGGCAGGTCGACTCGCAACCGCTCTTCGCCCGCCGGCAGACTCTCGCGCTCGTAGATACGCGAGACCTCGCGGCCGACCATGTGATGCACGATGTCGTCGGTGGTCACGTCGGCGTACGCGCCGGTGAAGACGGTGTCGCCATCGCGAAGAATCGTGATGCGGTCGGCGACCTCACCCAGCTCGTCGAGGCGGTGAGTAATGTAGATGATGCCCATGCCGCGTTCACGCAGGCCGCGGACGATGCGGAAGACCTCGGCAGTCTCGGCGTCCGACAGCGACGAGGTCGGCTCGTCGAAGATCAACAGGCTCGAGGCGCTGCGGAGCGCGCGGCAAATCTCCACGAGCTGTTTCTGCGCGGGGCTCAACCCGTAGACGCGCGCCTTGGCATCGAGCGGGAAGCGATGCTCGGCGATCAGCTCGTGCGTCTCGCGCTCCATCGCACGCTCGTCGAGCAACGGCCCTCGCTGCCGTTCGCTCCCCAGGAAGAGGTTCTCGGTGACGGTGAGATGTGGCGCCAGCAGCGATTCCTGGTGCACCATCGAGATGCCGATGGCATGGGCGTCCGCCGGACGGTCGAAATCCACCGCCTGCCCGCGCCAACGCATCACGCCGCCATCGCGCTTCAGCATGCCGGCGACGATCTTCACCAGCGTCGACTTACCCGCGCCGTTCTCGCCGACGAGGGCGTGCACCTCGCCCGCCTCAACATGCAGGTCGCCTCGTTTCAGCGCCGGCACGCCGCCGAAGTGCTTTTCGATGGTACTCAGTTCAAGGAGCATGTCGGGGAGCATGGCCGGCGCGCCATGGGGCCGCCGTTGCGCCAGGACGCAAGGTATCACACGGGCGACGCCGATGTTCCGGGCAGCTTCGCGAATCCTCCCTCCCGTTTGCGGCACGGTTGCTTCACCGGCGCGTTGCTACACTGTAGAACTCTCCGGGCTACTCTCCGGAAGCGTTCCTGTCCCGATTAAGGTCCGCGCACTGTGCCCGATCCCATTCCGATCACAGCGGCAAAGAAAAGCGCCCTCGAACGCGTCCTTTCGATCTTCACCCACATCAAGGCGGGCGAGGGTGTCCCGGCCCTTTTGCTCGCCTTCAACGTATTTCTCTTACTTGGGTCTTACTACCTTCTCAAGACCGTCCGCGAGCCGCTGATTCTCACCGAGGCGGGCGCAGAGGTCAAGAGCTACGCGTCCGCCGGGCAGGCCCTTCTGCTGCTGTTCGTGATCCCGGCGTATGGCGCCATCGCGGGGCGAGTCAATCGCGTACGGCTGATCACGTGGGTGACGTTGTTCTTTGTCTCGAACTTGGCCATCTTCTACGTTCTCGGGCAGGCGGGCTTGCACGTCGGCGTCGCGTTCTTTCTGTGGGTGGGCATCTTCAATGTCCTGGTGATTGCTCAATTCTGGGCCTTTGCGAACGACGTGTTCACCGAAGAGCAGGGCAAGCGGCTGTTCCCGATGGTCGGCGTGGGCGCTTCGCTGGGAGCCTGGGTCGGTTCGACCTCGGCGGGTCAGTTGTTCGGCGCTTTCGAGCCCGCCATCGCGCCGTATGCGTTGATGCTCATTACCGGGGCCGTCCTGACTCTGACGCTGCTCATCACCCGTGAGGTGAGCCGTAGAGAGCAAGGCCGTGAGCGCGATCAGACGGACGAAAAAGCCGAGAAACCGCTGGGCAAGGAAGGCGGGTTCAAGCTGGTTTTCAGCCAGAGATACCTGTTCCTGATCGCCATGTTGATCTTGCTGTTAAACGTCGTCAACACGACGGGCGGCTACATGTTAGACCGTGTGGCGACGGCTGAAGCAGCGAGAACCGTCGATTCCGGCTCCGGCAGCGAGGACGAGAAAGAAGCCGAAACGAAGGCCATTCTTGGACGCTTCTACGGCAGTTTTTACGGATGGCAGAACCTGCTCGGCTTCCTGTTCCAACTGTTTCTGGTTTCCCGGATCTTCAAGTACATCGGCGTAAGGGGAGCGATGTACATCCTGCCCTGTCTGGCGGTAGGGAGTTACTCGCTGCTCATCTTCATGCCGTTGTTGGGCGTTGTGCGTATTGCGAAGATCGTCGAGAACAGCACCGACTACTCCATCCAAAACACAGCCCGCCACGCGCTGTTTCTTCCGACCAGCCGCGAAGCGAAGTACAAGGCCAAGGCGGCGATCGATACGATGTTCTGGCGCCTCGGAGACCTGTTGCAAGCCGGCATCGTGTTTGTCGGCACCTCGCTGGCATTCACCATTTCGAACTTCGCCATGGTGAACGTCGCGCTGGTTGCGATCTGGCTGTGCCTGGTCGTGGCCATCAATCGCGAGCACAAGAAGATCAGCGTCGACGAACCTGCCGAGAAGCTCGAGAAGGCCGCCTAGTCGACCGCCTTAGCCGACTCCTTCAGAAAAGCCATGTCCGTCGCCCGGTTCGTCGCACGGTCTGTCGCAGCACTCCTGCTTCTTGTCTTGGTGGTCACCGCCCAACCGGCCTGCGCGCAGCGAACGGCAAGCCAGGGCCCGCCGTTGCGGCTGCGAGACTTCAGCGAGGGGTTCGAGGACCTCGCGAGCCGTGCCACGGGAGCGGTCGTGCAAGTCGTCTCCTCGGGTTACGGCGCGGCGAGCGGATCGGACCCCGCGGCCACCGTTCTCGCCAAGCAACGCAGCGGCGGCTCCGGCGTGCTGCTCTCGGCCGAAGGTGACATCATCACCAACGCGCACGTGATCGAGGGCGCGCGGCGCGTGCAGGTGTTGTTGCCCCAGCGTGTCGAGTCACCCATCAGCGAAAGCTCCATCCTCAAGGCGCGGCCGAAGTTGCGTGAAGCGCGCGTGCTCGGCATCGACGCTGAAACTGACTTGGCCGTGTTGCGCATCGACGAGACCAACCTTCCCTATCTGGAACTCGGCGACTCCGATATGGTTCGCCAAGGCCAGATCGTCTTCGCCTTCGGCAGTCCGCTGGGGCTCGAGAACTCCGTCACGATGGGAGTGGTGAGTTCGGTGGCGCGCCAGCTCGAGACCGACTCGCCGATGATCTACATCCAGACCGACACGGCCATCAATCCCGGCAACAGCGGCGGGCCGTTACTCAACACCGAGGGCGAAGTCATTGGCATCAACACGCTGATCTTCTCGCAGTCGGGAGGCAACGAGGGCGTCGGCTTCGCGGCGCCGAGCAACATCGTACGCCACGTCTACAAGCAGATCAGGCAGCACGGCGCCGTACGCCGCGGCGAGATCGGCGTGCATGCCCAGACCATCACGCCCCTGCTGGCGGCGGGGTTGGGGCTGGCTCGGGATTGGGGCGTCATCCTCGGGGACGTCAAGCCAGGGGGGCCGGGCGACATCGCGGGTCTGCAGATCGGCGACGTGATCCTGGCGATGAATGGCAAGGTGATGGAGAACGGCCGACAGTTCCAGGTCAATCTCTACCAGCGCAGCATCGGCGACGTCGTCAAGCTTCAGGTCGTGCGCAACGGAGAACCGTTGACAATCAGCGTCGCCGTCCTCGATCGAGAGGACGATCCGTCCCGCTTCGCCCGCCTGGTCTCTGGCGGGGAGAACCTAATCCCGCAACTCGGCATCATGGGGCTCGACCTCAACCGCGAGATGCGGTCGATGATTTCGGGGCTGCGCCGTTCGTCGGGAGTCGTAGTGGCCGCCCTGGTCGCCGACGGCCCCTATTGGAAAGTCCTGTTCCAGCCGGGTGACGCCATCTACGCCGTCAATGGCACCGCGGTGCACAGCCTGAGGGACCTCCGCGCGGCGCTGGTGGCTTTGGACCAGGGCGAGCCCGTGGTCGTTCAACTGGAGCGTCGGGGCCGGATGCTGTTTATTCCGTTCGAGTTGGAGTGACCGCTTCTATCCTGCCAGCGCTGTAGGCCTCCGCGCTGTAAAGCAACTGGTCTGCCACGCCCACTCAGTAGCGCCGGGTGTAGCGCCCTGACACTCTCACCACCTGATGGTCGAGCTTGGCATACGGGAGCCGGTACGCCGATCGCGCCTGGAAGCATTTCGTTAATACTGGCCCAGGGTGAAACCCTGGGTTGGCTCTTACCCGGGGCTCACGCCCCGGGCCAGTATTAACCCGACGAAGGCCGGGGAGCCAAGCTGCGCGCACCTCGTACTGACGGCCTTCTCGCGCACTTCGCCTCGCCACGTGGTGAGAAATCCGGACTAGCCTAGGCAGTTCTCCCTCCACATCCGTCCGTGCACGGTCGCAGCGAGATATAACCAAAAGTTGTGGATGAGGGCATAGGGAAGGGCGGCGTATCCTAGCGGTTGAATTCAGTGTTTGACCGCTTCCCGGAAAGGAAAGAAAGGATACGCCATGAGAGAGTTTGAAGCGATTTCCAATGAGAG
>JAKZVK010000526.1:0-15070 GCA_047516085.1 Bryobacterales bacterium | reverse complement strand
AGACCCGTGTGCAAGACGAAAGATTGCGGTTCGTTCAAGAGGTTCTAACCCGGGAGGATGCCATGGCCGCCGTCTGTCGGCGCTTCGGCGTCAGCCGCAAGACCGGCTACAAATGGCTCGATCGCTACGCCCAACAAGGCGTCGCCGGATTGGCCGATCAATCCAAAGCGCCCAAACGGCAAGCGCAAGCCTTTCCCGCCGAGATCGAGCGAGAGATCCTGGCCTTGCGGGCGCGCTATCCCACTTGGGGCGAAGACAAGCTCAAAGCGCGACTCGAGCGCACCAACCCTGACATCAATTGGCCGGCGCACTCCACTATCGGGGCGCTGCTGAAACGCCACGGACTCACCCACCCCGGTAAGCGCCGGCGCCACGCCACGCCTTCCAGTAAGCTCACCAGCGCCAAGGCGCCCAACCAAGTTTGGGCGATCGATTTCAAGGGTTGGTTCGACACCGGCGACGGCAAACGCTGCGATCCGCTGACGATTTCCGATACGGCGAGCCGCTATCTGTTGCGTTGTCAAAGGGTCGCGCGCAGCGACACGGCGCACGTGCGGCCGCTGATGGAAGCGACTTTCCGGGAGTACGGCCTGCCCACGAGGATCCTTTCCGATAACGGTCCGCCGTTCGCCTCGACGGGCTTGGCGGGGCTTTCGCGGCTCAGCGTGTGGTGGATCCGGCTCGGGATTCAACTGCAGCGAATCGACCCCGGACACCCTGAGCAAAACGGGCGTCATGAGCGCATGCATCGGACGCTCAAGGCCGAGACGGCGACGCCGCCGGAGCGCAACTTGCGAGCGCAACAGCGGGCGTTCGATCGTTTTCGGCAGATCTACAACCAGGAGCGTCCGCACGAGTCGCTAGCGATGGCAACGCCGGCGAGCGTGTATCAGCCGTCGTGGAGGCCGTATCCGGAGCGCTTGCCGGAGCTGGAGTATCCGGATCGGATGCTGCCGCGGCGAGTGCAGAGCAAGGGCGACATTGGGTTGCTGGGGCGTCAGTTGTTTCTCAGCGAGACGCTGGCGGGCGAGACGGTGGGCCTGGAAGAGCATGAGCACGGCTGGGCGGTCTGGTTTGGGCCGCTGGAGCTGGACTGGCTCGAGCGTAGCCTATTCGAGGGCCCGCGGCCGGGCAGGGGGGAGCACCGACTGCGGCGGAAACGCTCGGGGGGCGCCTCCTCCGCTCGCCCTACGGGCTCGCTCCCCCGGCGCCCCCCGAGCGTTTCCGGGAAGGATTTCGTGCAAAGAACCTTCTCTTGGTTCAACCCTTAAACTGTTACCTATGTGGTTGGGGAAAAGTGTTACCTAGGTGCTGGGCTGTTCACGCTAGGCGCCCTTCTTCCGACATTCGGGTGCGATTCCGCGCCCAGGCGCGGAATCGCACCCGAATAGAGTCTGGGTCGCGCACCGGCTGCTTTGAACCCGGGATGAATCCCGGGGCTATGATTGTTCGGCCAAGCGCCGCCGGCAGTCACAAATTTGTCGCGCACCCGAAGCGCTGTAGCCCGATCCAGGTCGCGTTGCGAGTGATCGCCCCTCCCCCTATTGGGACCCGCGAGAAGTCAGTTGTGGACTAGGTCGGGGCGTTCTTGCCGGCGGAGCCCGTCGCCGGTCACACAGCAAATGGTTCAAGTATGTCCGCGCGTTGAGGTTGAGCCGTCGCCTGAGGATTCGTATTGTCCTATGTTCGCGGCTCACGAGTTGCCGCTGAGACCGGCGTTGGTGCATGAATCAGTTCCGGCGCGAGTCAGGCCGCTTTCCCAGCCGTCGTTCACGACACCACGGCGTAGGACTTCGGCTTACCACTTCGTCTTGTACTTGCGGCTAACCCAGCTCGATTTCGCTGCGGCCATGACGTCGTCCCCTTGATCTCCATGATCGATCAGGACTCCGACCCGGGACTACGTGGAGCCAAAGCTGATTTCATGCACCAACGCCGCAACAACGCCGTAAGTCACACGAAAATCCCCATGCCGCGCAACTTGCGGACGAACTGGGTCTTCTGCTTGGGTTCTGACAACTCGAGCACTGTTTCGGAGATCGCCCTTACCTTCCCCTTGCCGACCGACCGCACGCGCGCGGCCGTGTCCTCATCCGGGCAGCGAATGACGATCGCCGGCCGCATTTCGATGCGGCGGCACAGCGCGAACCAGCCACGGATTTCCCGCTCGACGTTGGCCGGCAACTCGTTCGCACAGACCTGCCGCAGGCTTTCGATCACTTGTTCGGCTGCCAGTCCGGCTGAGGCGGCGATGAGAGTGGATTGCTTGGTGATCTGAAACAGCACGCCCACCCGTCTGCCCCTGCGCTCGGCAAACCGAGAGATCACCACCTCCGTTGCCGGAGAGGGCGCTAAGAAGACTACGTCGAAGTTCGGTTGAACCACGACGGATTGCTCCCCTTGGTCGTCAGGCAGGTCAATCGAGAACTGCTGTGCGAGGTCGAAGAGATAGCGACCCGCCTCCGACAGACCCAGCGAGATGGCTCCCTGTTTGCCCACACCCAGCTGCACAGCGCCCAGCGGGAGCAGACGCTGGAAGACTGTGTCGGAGAGGAGCCGGGACCAAGCGACATCCAGGTCGCCCTCGCTCGGCGAATAGGAGGAGATCGGGCCGAGGTGGAGTGAGAAGTACGAATCGAGTCCAAGGAGCCGGCGGAGCTGATGTTCTCCGCGGGCCTCGAACTCCAGGAGTGCCGCCAGGTCGACGAACCCCTCGGACGGCAATTCCGCGCAGCGCTGCCGTACCGCCTTCGTTAGCTCGGCATTATTCAGCTCGCGGTGGCCGCTGCTGAGTGTATATGGCAACAGGCTCAAAGACGATGAGGGTTCGTAGTCGGCGTCGTAGTAGGGGTCGTCGTAATCGTCAAAGTCGTCATCGTAATCGTCTTCGCCGTCGTCGAAGCCGTCTATGAAGCGGGGTGCGGCTCGGAGCGGAGCGCGTTTCGCCGAGGTGTTCTTCTTGGACGGATTCTTCGAGGACATTCGCTCCCCCATCTGCTCTCGCATCAGGTCGAGCAGCTCTTGAAGACGCTCCCTCGGGCTGAGCGAGAGCCAGTCGCGTCCCTTCTTGGTCACCTCGAGGCGCAGGTCGCGCCCGGCAACGCCCGCCTGCACCAAGCGGCCCGTCTGCCGCAACAGCCGGAGCGCCGCATCAGTCCGGGCGACGGGGCCGAGCGAGAACGGTTTTTCCAGCCATTCGGGCAGAGGAACCAACTGAGCTTCGATCTCTTTCTCGGCCTTAACGAAAAGGTTCCAGTCGTTCCCGCGCAGCCGTAGCGGTTCGGATGCGCACACGACCACAACCGCCGCCATGTCGTCCACCAGAAAGGGAGCCTGGAAGACTTCGCCGGCCTTCGGCACAATTGCCGGCCTGGGAGGAGCGGCCGAGAGTCTCCTCGCCACCGACGGCCAGATGCCTACGATGGGTTCGAGGTCGCTGTCGCGCAAAGCCGGGAAGATGAGCAGCTCACGGATCCCATGTACAAGGGCGTCGGGCAATCGGCCGTGGCCCCGGTCGTCCCAGGCTGCGGGCAGGTCTTTGAGGGCGATGGGCTCGCCGCGCTCGATCAGAAAGCGAACCACCTTCTGAGCTTCCGCGTGCACCTCCGGGTCGGGCACGGGACCCTGACGTTGCTCGCGGCGCCAAGACGCAGACGACGACGCCACGAAAGTCTTGACCCAGTGACTGGACGCTGTCCGCCGGTAGAGCTCCGGTTCCCGGTTGTAGTTCACGTAGTACCTGTACTCTCGATGACCCGCGGCGGCTCCAAGGGCTGCTCGTTCGTCTAGTGTAAAGTTGTCCTTCAAGTAGGCCTTGAACGCAACGTCCGTGGGCGAGTCGTGGACCTTGTTGCGATCCATCGCCCGCACCACCCTGACGAAAGCCTTGAACTGAGGTTTCAGCGCGGCCCGGATACGGCCCTCGGAGGGTTGGAAGAAACCCAGTTCCTCCAGCAGCGCAAATGCTTCGCCAAGCTCGGGCTTGCGCGCGGGCTCGGAAGGCTTGACGTTCTTGAGAAACAAGCGCCGAGTTTCACGCGGAAGTCTTTCCCAGAGCGACAACGCCGGGAAGACCTGGCCCCAGTCTAGATCGAAGTGCGTCATGCCGACATGCGACCTCCGAGCTTCTCTTCCTCGAGATCCACGATCGAGTACTCATACCCTTGCTCGCAGAGGAAGAGCTGCCGTTTCATGGCGAAATCCTGCTCGACCGTTTCTGCACTCACGAGTGTGTAAAAGTGCGCTTGATTATCCCCCGCCTTGGGACGCAACAGGCGCCCCAATCGCTGCGCCTCCTCTTGCCGCGATCCAAAGGTCCCCGACACCTGGATCGCCACAGCGGCATCCGGCAGGTCGACGGCGAAGTTGGCGATCTTCGAAACGACCAGAGTTTGGATCTTCCCTTCGCGAAAGGCCCCGAACAACTCGTCCCGT
This sequence comes from Bryobacterales bacterium, assembly GCA_047516085.1. Lineage (GTDB taxonomy): Bacteria > Acidobacteriota > Terriglobia > Bryobacterales > UBA6623 > JAKZVK01. The sequence continues at coordinate 10,636 of JAKZVK010000526.1, read as the reverse complement.
CGAGTTTGAGGAGTCGCACCGGTCAGCACCGGCAACCCGAGGGGCTCGGCGAGCTTTCGAAGCTGATCCAGATACGTTCCCATGACCAGAGTCGGCTCGCCGGCATGGCGTTCGAGAAGTCCGACGACGGCCTGCGTCTTGAGGGGGTTCTCAGAGCAGATCCGGAACTTGTGCCGATTGTCGGCCATGGCGTACGTCATACGCAGATCGGGCGGCATCGGGAGCCGAATCTCGGTACACAGGGCCTTGGCGATCCAGCCCTGGTTTTCGAGCACCTTCCAAGGCACGTCGGCCTTCTTGGGGCCGATGAGGGCGAACACGTCTTCTTCGCGGCCGTCCTCGCGAACGAGCGTGGCCGTTAGCCCCAGCCGCCGCCGCGCCTGCAAGCCCGCGGTCACGCGGAACACCGGCGCGGGCAACAAATGCACTTCGTCATAGACGATCAGCCCCCAGTTGCGCTCGTCAAAGAGCTTGAGGTGGGGGAACTGCGAGTCCTTGCGCCCTCGCCAGGTCAGAATCTGATACGTGGCGATCGTGACCGGGCGGACGTCTTTCGTCGATCCGTTATATTCACCAATTTGGCCCGCTTCCAGGGACGTCTTGTCCAGCAGTTCGCGAATCCATTGCCGGGTCGCTGTAACGCTGGTCGTTAGGATCAACGTAGAGGACTGGGCGCCGGCCATGCACGCCATGCCGACAATCGTTTTTCCCGCGCCGCAAGGCAGCACGATCACCCCCGAGCCTCCCCGCTCGCTGCCGCTTTGGTGAAACGCTTCGGCGGCGTTGATCTGATATGGCCGCAAGCCGAAGTCGGCGCCTTCCGCCGTGACGGGTCGCAGAGCGATCGCCAGAGCCTCCCCTTCGGTGTACCCCGCCAGATCCTCCGCGGGAAACCCAACTTTGATGAGAGCCTGCTTGACCTCCCCGCGGGCGATGGCATCGACACGAAACGAGGTGGGCGAGAGCCTTTCACGCAAGAAAGGCCGAACGTGTTTACTGTGCCAGACCTCTTCAGCCAATGCGAGGTCTTCGGCGGAAAGAACGAGCTCACCATTTTCGCGGTGAAGCCGAAGCCGGCCGTAGCGTGATGCATAGTCTCGGACCTCCACTAAGATATGCGGCGGCACTGGGTATTTCGAGAAGCTCTCGAGCGCCGTGATGATGCCCTGCGCTTCGAGGCCCGCGGCACACGCGTTCCAAATCGACAGCGGAGTGATGCGGTAGGTGTGAATATGCTCCGGAGCCTTTACCAGCTCGGCGAACTGCGCCAATTCGTCCCGCGCCTGGGAGTATCGGGGACTCGCCACTTCGACGAGGATGCTGTGGTCGCCTTGAACAATGAGGGGATTCTGTGCTTGGTAGTCACTCATGGAGCCACGGTGGGATTGCTTGAAGAAACGGACTTAAGCCATGTGGCCCGGAAGCGGGAAAGCGGGCTTCGGACCCCCTTTCCAACAGCGCTACCGCCACCGGCCCGCGGGCGTAATGTTCAGATGATAGCGGGTAGGGCGCCCTGGCGGAATCGAGATCAAGACAATGGCCCAAGGTTCAATCCTCGGCTGCGCATTCGCGAGAAGAACAAGCAGTGACGTGGGTGGTGGTTGCTCACTTCCGTCGTCTTGGCGTCCTCACCCGTAACCTTCAGCTTGCAGCTCCAAACACTCTTGACTTGCTGTGTGTAGACAAAACTTCGTCGTTGAGCAGAATCAACAACTTATGCAACGGGCAGCCGACTCCGGGAGACGACGTTGCGCATTGGCTGACCTTCCGGACGAATCACCGCGAGCTGAGGACGGGACGCTCTATTGACGGCTTGTTTTGGCGAGCCGGCGTCGAATGGCGGGCGCCGAACACCGTTCTCCTTGGCATCAGTCTGGGTGTGCCCGGGAAGCGCCCGCGCCCAGGCAGGTATCCGAGGCGAAGTCGGCTTGAGGAAGGTCCGGCGTGATTTTGGCAACTTCACTTGGCCCACTTCGGCGGTTTGTTTTGGCCCACCCCTTGAACTTCCTCTAAGTCATTGATTTCAGGTCTTCTCCTTTCGTTTTTGCGGGCGCCCTCTCTCCATCCCTCCTACCGCCCACGTTTCCTCCTCGCCAACGTCCTGCGGAAGCGATAGATGCAACCCTTGACTGCCCAGCTATTTTCCTACTCAGGCTTTGCCGCCCCGAGTGGGCTTCCCGCGGCATGTTTTTGACGGCGAAAAACGGGACGATTTCCTTAACTTGCACTACGCCGAAAACGTCCGCCCCCGGTTTTGCCCGATCAGGATTTGGAACAAGCGGTGCGCGATCAGCTCGTGCATATTCAGAACTTCCTTGTTGGCGGCGACGATATCGTTCACATCCCCACCGCCTGACGCCCCGCCGCCCGCCTTGAGCGCGTCGGTTGCCTCCTTGACGATCGGGTCATCGACCACCTCACCGGCGATCTGCCAGAGCGTGATGAATCGGTCGACCGCCGTCGGGAAACTGATCTTCCAAACGCCGTAGTTCGACGTCGTCCGGGGCGGCTTGAAGTCGAGGTTGAACGGGCCTTCGTAGCCGTGCGCGCGCATTAAAACGAGGATGTTGAGCCAATCAAGCGGGTTGACAATCCCGACGCCGAGGTCCACATCGTGCTTGAGCGGATAGCCGTCGTTGATGTCGAAGTGCCAGAGTTTCCCCGCAAGCAGCGCCCGAGCAACCACCGCGCGGGTGGCGCCGCCCCACATCAGCTCGTGCAAGTATTCCGGGTTCAGCCCAACCATCTCGGGATGGTCAAGCAGGCCGCTGCCGATAAAAGCCATCATGGCGTCCGAGGACGGCAAAATGATCTGCGCCTGCGGCTCGAACGGTTTCGCTTCGAGGCAATGCTTCAGCGTGGGCCTGCCCTTATCCTTGGCGACCTCAATGTCTCGTTCACAAGCCGCGTTGAGGCCGTCGGCGAACCAGCGAAGAGTCTGGGTTTCGTCGATCGCCCCCTGCACCATATAGCCCAACGTTCCCGGCCAATAGACGGCGAACTGGGCTCCAAGAGTGTGGCCGATCTCGACCGTGTTGCTCAGCCGCCGAGCCGCGTACTCGCGGACCTCGGGCGCCTCCGCCGCCGCGCTAGCCGCCCACACCGGATGGAAGAACGTCTCCGTCGTCACCATCGAACAGCGCACGCCGTTGTCGTCGAGCGCCTTGTTGATTCGTTCGACGACCTCCCACTGGCCGGCGGTCAACAATGTGTCGGTGTCGATCACGTCGGTGTCGTGCGTGCTCCAGCAAGGAATGCCGATCTCACCAAGGTGCTGGATGACTTCTTCGAACGACACCGGTTCGCGCACCGGAGCATGGAAGACAGCTTGGCCTTGGTACGCGCCCGCCCATTGGGGCCCCGAGATAAAGTACTTGCGGCGCTGCTCAGGGGTGTACGCGCCCCCACAAAGACCCATCAAGCGGTCGACCAGAGATTGTTGTTCGGCAGCAGACATGAATGCTACAAGTATAGTCAGGATGCGAGCCAGCCGAAGGCCTCGGGCCCTACCCCGAAGCGATGCCCCGCAGCGCCGGCGCGAGCGGCGATTCGAGCGACGACATCGCGCTGGAACGCAGGCTCGAACCAGTCCTCGTGCCCCAGCTTCGAGGCCAGATCCCAGGCGGGCTGCCTGGTGGTCGCCCCGCTCCGCTTCACGGCGCGGACATGCAGCGGGTCGCCGATGAGATCCCGGTCGGTTGCCTCTAGCGCCAAGTCGCAAAGTTCTTCGGGGTCGCAGGGCAACAGCGGCGCAAGCGTGGCGTGGACCGCGATCCCAGCCCGCCGGAGTCGGCGAACCGCGTCCAGCCTAGCGGTGATGGGCTCGCAGTGCGGCTCGTAGGCTTTCCGGATGTCTTCGCGGTTCGTCGTGATCGAAAAGCTAACCCTGAGCCGCGTCCGCCGGCCCAGGAGCTGGAGCCGATCAACGTCTCGCACGATCAGGGGGCCGCGCGTTTGCACCACGAACGCTTGCGGCGGTCTCGCTATCAGCGCGTCTAAAATCGCCGGCATCGCCCTCTCGGACTCTTCGGCCGGTTGGTAAGGGTCGGTCAGAGGAGAGCAATAGATGACCTGGTCGGGCCGCAGTTGACGCTCGAGCAACTCGGCGGCGTTCGACTTGAACGTCGTGAACTGCCCCCAGCGACGCCAATCCTCGGGCTTGAGACCGCCGTAGATCCGCATCGTCGGGACGTAGCAGTAGAGGCACCCGTAGGTGCAATTGCGGGCCGGCGTAAGCGAGTGGGTGAAGCCGGCTTCGGCGATGAACCCAGATGTCTTGCTCAGGATTCCGCGCGCCGGCGCACGCCGAATTCGGCCGCTGCTTTGTAGGGCTTCGCCTAGCGACATCATTTGCAAACCGGACCCCTCGATGTTGCGGCGTGAAATCTTTGCGCCGAAAGTGTGAAATATCGGCCCTCCGATTTCCATTTCACAAGACAACGAGATTTTTCACTAGGTTTCAGTGGCAACGCCCCAATCATCCTTGTTTGCAGCTAGTTAGAGCAAGAAGCGGCCCGACGGCCATGGGCCCAGAGTGGGTCTCAGCGTCACCCCCGAATTTGCGGCTGGATTCCCGCTGCGCCGTTTGCGAGTGATTCTGTTGTCGTCGTTGACGTCGAATCGGCGGAAGGGATTCGGCAGATCGCTGGCGGGAGCAATGGCAGCTGCAAAGATCGCGAAGATCAAGCTCGAGCGGACAGGCACATACGGTTGCATGGCGCTCCTCCCCATACGTCTCGGTTGGCTGGCATCACGATAGGTGAACGATGTGAGCTTGGCAAGTTGCCACGCCCGCCCGTTACTCACGAGCGGCAACTGCCCCAAGAAAACTCAGAACCTGATTGAGCTCGTCGTCCTCGTAGAGCCCGAGGACTTCATCGTGGCTCCACTCGCCTCCGTCGGCAAGCCTGACCCGCCCGGCCTGAAACGCCCTTAGCACTGGAAGGGTGGAGCTCAAATCGTAGACCCTCACTGACTCGTCGGTCGACTCGACCCGCCAGGCAGGGAAGCGCTCCCCGCCAGGGGTCGTCGCCATCGCGACGCTCGTGGCGGAAAACGCCCGCAGCGCCGCCACCGTCTCCGGCGGAGGCAGGACCGGCGCCACCGGGATTCCCCAACCGTCGACCCGATGACAGGCCCCGCAATTGCCGACCCTAGTCGCATCGAAGAACAGCGCTCGCCCGGGATGCGCCAGCGACGCCCGATTCGGCGCCAATCGCTCCTGCTCGGTCTTGAGCCGTTGCAAGCTCCAAACGTACGTCACAACCGCCTGGATGTCGACCGGCGGGAGCTTCCCCTCCCAACCCGGCATGTTCGTGTCTTGGACTCCCTTTCGCACGGCGCGGTCGATCCGTTCGCGATCCCAGCCCTGTCCAACCAGTGCAGGCGTTTGTCCCGCGTCGCCACCCGCACCGTGGCAATATAGATTGGCGCAGTTTTTGGAGTAAATCCCCGATCCGAGGCTGATCTCAGCGAAATCAAGCTGCAGGTTCTGTGGCACAGCCGGCAAGATCGCCAGCAGGAACAGGGCGACGCCCCGTCTCATCGCGCGCGCTCCGACAGCGCAAACACGAACAGCGTCCCCCCCGAGCGTGACCCGTCGCGCTCGAGGTAGTCGTCGAACATCGACATAATCGGCCCGGCGATCGATCCGTAGCCGCTTGGAGTCGCGATGTACTGGCGGCCGTCGATCTCGTAGCTGACCGCCGAGCCGCGGTGCCCCGACCCCGTCTGAAAACTCCAAAGCCTCTCCCCAGTTCGGGCGTCGAGCGCGAAGAAGCGTCCCTCGGGATCTCCGGTGAAAACCAGATCTCCAGCGGTCGTGAGAACCGAAGCAAGCAGGATGTACGGGTAAGGGTGCTCCCACTTCTTCTCGCCCGTCACCGGATCGAAGGCGGTCACAGACGAGTAGTTCTCGCGCCCCCCGGGTCGCTTCAGCCGCCAGAAGCCAGCCATGTTGCCTTTCCCTTCGACCGGCTCCTGCTTGCGCACATAGAGTTCGTTACACATGCTGGCGGCAGGGAGATAGAGCCAACCGGTACGAGGCGAAAAGGCGCCTTGATTCCAGCTCTTCGCCCCCATGACGCTAGGGCAGACGTAGGTAGGCTCGCCGAGCTTCGGCTCGCGGCGGCCGACCAGCTTGCCGTCTTCGGTGATGCCGCTGACCCAGTTGATCTCATCGACAAAGGGCCAGGCCCCGACGAACTCGCCGGTGATTCTGTCGAGCGCCCAGGTGTAGCCCCCCTTCGTTGGGTGTAGAAGGAGCTTTCGTATGCTCCCCTTGACCGGCAGGTCGGCGAGGATGCACTCGTAGGCCGAATCGAAATCCCAAACGTCGTGCGGCACAGTTTGGTAGTGCCAAACGAGCTCGCCCGTGTCCGGATCGAGGGCAACAACACTGGCGGTGTAGAGGTTGTCCCCCTTGCGCGGCTCGCCGTCGAAATCGGCCGCCGCGTTGCCGGTGCCCCAGTAGAGCAGGTCGAGCTCGGGATCGAACGAGCCGGTCATCCAGGGAGCGCCTCCGCCAAGCCGCCAGCTATCGCCCGACCACGTATCATGCCCCGGGTCGTCTGGCCCAGCGGTGACGAAGAATCGCCAAGCGAAGCGTCCGGTCTTGGCGTCGAAGGCGGACAGGCTCCCGCGGTATGCCCTATCGCCGCCGTTGCCGCCGACGACGACCTTGTCCTTGACGACCAGCGGAGCGGCGGTGATCGAGCAGCCGCATTGATCGGAGTCCTGCACGGCGACTCGCCAGACTTCCTCGCCGGTCTTTTGGTCGAGCGCGACTAAATAGCTGTCATCGGTCCCCATGAAGATGAGACCGTGACCAAACGCGACTCCCCGGCTCCGGTCCGTGGCGGCCACGCCCTGGAGCGGGGCGTAGGCGTACTTCCAGATCAAGTCGCCTGTTGCGCCATCGATCGCGAAGACTTGGTTCGACGAAGTCGAGAGGTAGACCACGCCGTCGACCACGATTGGCGTCGCTTGCAGTCCGTTCGCGTAGTCGCCGGTTTGAAAGGCCCAGACGGGGACAAGCTGCGAGACATTGCCGGTGTTGATCTGATCGAGCAGGCTGTAGCGCCAGGCGCTCAGGTCACCGCCGTAGGTGGACCAATCCGAGCCCGCCCCTTGAGCGAAGAGGCTCAGAGGCAGCAGCACAGCGGCAAGCCCCATGCCTCCTTTACTTGTCCGCTGCATTCGATCCTACCGCTGCCTCTTATGCGGCCCGGCGCCCCTAGGATAGTTTGGTCACGACTGTGATGCAACGATGATCGAACAGCTGACGGCGTTAGCCCGACCTCGAACCTAGCTACAATATCTCACGCTGTGACCGTAACGAAGTTGTTCGACGACCGGGTCGAGGCGAGCCCCGACGCAACCTATCTCCGTTATGGAGACCGCAGTCTCACTTACAGACAGACCTACGAGCAGTCACGCCGCTGGGCAAACGCTTTTGGCGCCGCCGGTCTCTCGACGGGGGATCGCGCCGGAGTTCTCTCGAAGAACAACCTCGATTGCATGCCGGCCTACCTGGGAGCGCTGAGAGCGGGGGTCGTCCCGGTTCCGTTGAACTATCGCCTAGCGCCTGGCGAGTGGGCATATATTCTCGACGACTCGGGCTCCAAAGTCTGCATCTGTGACGAGGCTTGTGGCGAGGGACTGGATACGGTGCGGCGAGAGTTGTCGAGCGTCGGCTCGCTGGTGAGCCTAGCAGGAGAATCCCGTGAAGGCTGGGTTTCGAGCGGCGATTGGCTGGCGTCAGGCGACGGCGCCGAAGTCGAGCCCGATCTCAGCGGCGACCACGCCTGCTTCCAGTTCTACACGAGTGGAACCACGGGGCGCCCCAAAGGAGCCATCGCCACCCACTCTTCGACGATCGAAACGATACGATCGGCCGGGCCGGCGCTTACAGAAAGCGACGAGATCCATTTGATGGTCTTGCCGCTTTATCACATCTTTGGCCTGATCGTTGCGATCAACGCCGGCTTTACGGGGAGCAGCGTCGTCATCCGTGAAGAGTTCAACCCGGCCGACGTCGTCGCCATGCTGAGCTCCGGCGGGATTCACATCGCGCCGCTGGTTCCGGCGATGATGCAGGCTTGTCTTGCACTCGTCCCTGATGTCGCGGAACGCGACTACTCGGACCTTCGTTTGATCGCATACGGGGCATCTACCATCGCGGCCGAAACGTTGCGTCGGGCGGCGGAGGTGTTCCGCTGCGACTTCCTACAGATCTACGGCATGAGCGAGTTCGCTCCAATTACTTACCTGACTCCCGCGGACCACGCCACGGCGCTGTCGGATGCGCCCGAGTTGTTGGCTTCAGCTGGAAAGGCCGCCCCGGACGTTGAGCTGAAGGTCGTCGACGGACAGGGAGCGGACGTTCCCACAGGCGAAACCGGCGAGATCATTTGTCGCGGACCGATGGTCATGGAGGGCTACTGGAACCGCCGGGAAGCGACCGAAGAAGCCCTGCGAGGCGGTTGGATGCACACAGGCGACGCTGGTCGTCTTGACGGGGACGGATACCTCTATATCCAGGATCGGGTCAAGGACATGATCGTCTCGGGCGGAGAGAACGTGTACCCGCGCGAGGTCGAGGTCGTCCTATTCGAACACCCCGATATTGTGGATGCGGCCGTCATCGGAATCCCCGACGAGAAGTGGGGGGAAGCGGTGAAGGCTGTCGTGGTCCTGCGACAAGGGGCGAATCTGGCCGAAGATCAGGTCATCGAGTTTTGCAGGGGACGCCTTGGGGGGTTCAAGTGCCCGCGCTCGGTTGACTTCATGGAGCAGCTACCGCGAAACCCGAGCGGCAAGGTTCTCAAGCGCGAGCTTCGCGAGCCCTATTGGGAAGGCCAGAGTCGCCAAGTCGGGGGCTCTTGATCGCCATGCCAACTAAATCTCTTCCGCCGACTGAGACTCATCCAAGTCGATATCGCCATTGGCTCTTGAGGCTCGAACCTCCTCTGGCGTATCTGACGATGAATGTCTCACCCGACGCTGCTCTCGAGCCGGGGTATGAGCTGAAGCTGAACTCCTACGACTACTCGGTCGATCTGGAGCTGGCGGACGTGGTGAATCGGATGCGCTTCGAGCACCCCGAAGTGCGTGTGGTCGTGGTAACCGCGCCACCCGGTAAAATCTTCTGCGCGGGCGCGAACATCGGCATGCTGGCGCAGTCCTCTCATGAGTTCAAGGTCAACTTCTGCAAGTTCACCAACGAGACGCGCTTCGCCATCGAGGACGCTTCGGCCAACAGTGGCCAGGTCTACCTGGCGGCTTGCAATGGAGCCGCCGCCGGCGGTGGGTATGAGTTGGCATTGGCGTGCGACGAGATCTACCTGATCGACGACGGCAACTCGGCTGTGAGCCTGCCCGAAACGCCCCTGTTGGGGGTCCTGCCGGGAACGGGCGGACTGACGCGGCTCGTGGACAAGCGCAAAGTTCGCCGCGATCGGGCGGATGTTTTCTGTACGCTTGCGGAGGGCCTGAAAGGGCGCAAGGCTGTCGAATGGGGGTTGGTCGACGCGGTCCTGCCGCGAAGCCGATTCCACGAAGAAGTCGAGGCACGGGCCCGGGCTCGCGCGGACGCGCTCTCAGCCAAGGAGGGCCCCGGCGTCGTGTTGGACGTTTTGGATCCTGAAGAATCGGACGAGGAGATCCGATATCGCCACGTTCTCTTGAAGCTCGACGCGCCCGGGCGGACCGCCACGCTCACGATCGAGGGGCCGCAAGATCAGCCCCCTGACACGCGCGAGAGCGTTCGCCAGGCCGGCGCGGCCTTCTGGCCGCTACGGGCGTTTCGCGAGCTCGATGACGCGTTGTTGCGTCTACGCCTGCACCATCCGGAAATCGGACTGGTGCTACTACGAACTCGGGGGGACATCGAGATGCTCTTGAAGTTCGACTCGACCCTAGTCGAGCTGCGCGACGACTGGTTTGTCAGCGAGGTCGTGCTGTTGATGGCTCGGACGCTGAGACGGCTCGATGCGACGGCCCGGAGTTTCTTTGCGGTGATTGACGAGGGCTCCTGCTTCGCGGGAAGCCTGTTCGAGCTCGCCCTGGCGGCAGACCGAAGCTACATGCTCGACGACGAGGATGTCCAGGTCAGAGTGGCTTTAGGCGAGCTCAACCAAGGCCTGCTGCCAATGAGCCACGGCGCCTCGCGGCTCGCGGTGCGCAACGTCTCCGCCTCCGGGACCTACACCGCTCCCGAAGCCGACGAAACCGGCTTGGTGACCGTTGTCTTTGACGACATCGACTGGGATGACGAGCTGCGCGTTGCGATCGAAGAACGGGCCAGCTTCTCCCCCGACGCGCTCACTGCGATGGAGGCCAACTTACGTTTCGCCGGCGCCGAGTCCTGGCAGACAAAGGTGATGGGCCGATTGACGGCCTGGCAGAACTGGGTCTTCTCCCGCCCCAACGCGACCGGCGAGAGAGGGGCCCTTACGACCTACGGCAAACCCGAGCGACCCGATTTCGACTGGCGGAGGACGTGAGTAGGGCCTGCGCTAGTGTAGTGCGCCAGCCAGATTGCAACTTATTGTCGGACGTCTTCGAGCCCCGTCAGGGGCGGCATAACAGTAGCCCCCAGCGCAAGCTGGGGGTGTTGATAGTCTACGAGCCTCCT
>JAKZVK010000525.1:0-7397 GCA_047516085.1 Bryobacterales bacterium | reverse complement strand
ACTACCAGGTACGATCGCGTGGCGCGGTGTCCCGTAAGAGGACTGTCTTCGCCTCCTGCGTCAGGATACTTAAATGAAGAGTATTGGGGCTAGGCAGACCGAAAAGCGCGGGCATAGCGTTGATCGGTCGATTCAACACTCGGCGGGTCGCTCTCGACCGGGACGCCGTTTCGCAACCGTACCACTTCAGTGGCCGAGCTACTGACTCGGCGTCCGGGCAGCACTGCACCGATCAAGTTGAGCGGGTCGGCCGCGCCGAGGACAACCTCTTCATCTTGAGGGGGAGTACGGCGCACCGACCGCAACAGATCGACCGCTTCAGGGAGCGCGAACTGCTCGCCGACGAACGCGGAGGCAAAGCGACCGCCGCGAATCTCGCCGCGCGCCTCCATGCGGCGTAGGACCACCAAGAGATCGCGCCAGCTCGGTGCCAGCGTCTCGCGCTGCACCATGTCGCGGAATACGACGCCCCAACGTGCCAGTAGCTGACGCGCGAAGGCCTCGGTGGGGTCGGTGTCTCGGGGCGGCTCGGGGTCGGGGGCGGTCGTTTCCTTCAGAAGTGCCCAGCGACCGGCGGCATGGCGGGGACGCGCGTTGCGGCCCCGGCCCTCACCCCGCCGCCGCTTTGGGTCGGTCAGTGCGCGCAGGTTTTCGAATCCGTCGGCGCTCACCAATCCGGCGACGACCAGTTCCCAGAGGCCGTCTTCGACCTCGCTAGGCAGGCGTCCGGTCGCGCGGACGAGATCGGTGAAGAACGAGGCGCCACGAGCTTCGAGTGCGGCGAGCACTTCACGTGCCGGATGGGACAGCGCCCCGCGCATTTCGGAGTCCGCCGCGGCTTTGCTCTCGCGGAGCAGCCACGAGGTATCTTCCCGAAGGAAGACGGTGATCGGCGCGGCGCGGGTAGGCCGCACTCGGCGGTTGCGTGGCTGCTCTGTCGCGGCGGCGCCGTTGGTGTTCGCGGACTCCCCACCGGATGGCGCGGCACCTACCGACGGAGCTGTGAAGGCCGGATGAGGCGACAGGCGGCCCCACGTGACTTCGCCCGCCAGGCACAGCCGGTCGAGCAACTCCGGCTTATAGTCGACAATGCGCCGGGGCAGAATCTGCGACTCCCACGCGGCGGCGGGAATTTCATAGCCCTGAAGCTGCTTGACGACTTGCAGCACGCCGTCCACGCCGTGCAACCGCGCACCGAGCGTGGCGTGCTGCCAGCGCAAGAGGAAGCGCATGAAGTCGGCTGAGCTGACGGGCTCGATTTCTCGGCGCAGCCGGCCCAAAGTCAAACGGTGGATGCGCGCCAGCAGCCGCCGGTTGGCCCATTGGGGCTCTTTGCTGTCTGAGTCGTCGTCTCCCACGCTCGCGAAACGGCCGCGGAGGATTTGCCCTTCGGCCTCTAGGCGCACCAGCCCGGCCTCGACAAGAGCGCGCGGCAGCGATAACCGTTCGGCCAGCCCAGTGGCCGTCGCCGGGACGGTCGAGTCAAGCCACCCACGTAGGACCTCCGCGGCCGCCGCTTCACGCGAGTCCGGCGCTGCACGGCCCGAGTCGACGGCTTCGATTTCAGGTGCCATCTCGGCACCGCTGTGGAGCATATCGACCCAGCCGAGGCGCTCGGCGGCAACCCACAATGGTGCCCCGTCGATCCACAAGGTCGTCGCCCGGCGGTCGCGGCAGAGTGTTTCGTGGAACTCTTCCCACTCGGGGACGGGCGGCAGCGCCACCAGCGTCAGCAGGGCATCGTGAAGCTCGTCGGCGTCGCGTACAACGGGCCAGGCTTCGTCGGCGACCTGGGCTACGGCATCGGCGTCGAGGGCGGCCGGTCCGTCGAGCATGTCGGGGCTGAGCGAGCGCCGCATCTGTACCGCCCGCGCGCGGCGTTCTTCGAGCGGCGCGTCGTCGAGATAGGCGTAGGGGTTGGCGTTGAGAATTTCGTGCGAGAAGGGTGATGGCTCCGCCGTTTCGATCGCGACGGTCTTGATCTCGCCCGCTTCCAGCCGCGCTACTAGCGCGCGCAGGCCGTTGAGGTCCATGGCCTCGTAGAGACAGTTGTCGATCGTCTCCTTCACATAGGGGTGATCGGGGATGCGGATCTCGCCCGTCAGGTTCTCCGCGCACGCCGCCTGATCAGGGAAGACGGCGGCCATCAAATCGTCGGACCGCATGCGCTGGATCGGTGGCGGCACTTTGCGCCCGCCGCTGAAACGAGGCACGGCCAAGGCGCGCGAGACGTTCCAGCGCCAACGCGAGTTGAACATCGGCGAATCGAGCAGCGCTTGCGTGAGCACATGTTCGAGGCTGGCGACACGCACGAACTCGAATACCAGCTCCAGTGGAAACGCGTGCTGCTCGGTTAGCGAGATGACGAGACCGTTGTCGGTGGCCGCCGCCTGAAGCTCCAGGTTGAAGGTACGGCAGAACTTCTTTCGCAGCGCCAGACCCCAGGCGCGATTGATGCGCGAACCGAACGGGGCGTGCACAACGAGCTGCATTCCGCCGGCTTCGTCGAAGAAGCGCTCGGCGACCACGGTGTCTTGCGAAGGAAGCGCGCCGAGAGCGCCGCTGCCGGCGCGAACGTAATCGACGATCTGATCGGCACCGCGGGTGTCGAGCGAGCACTCTTCGATCAGGAAGTCGCGGGCGCCCGTATCGTTACCCGTACCGTTGGATTCCGGACGCACGCGGTGCAGCACCCCTTCGCGAACCGCCGAGACCTCCTGCGAAAGTTCCACGGTGCGGACCGGCGCCTCGCCAAGCCAGAAGGGAATCGTTGGCGCGGCGCCGTGGGCATCCTCGACGCGCACTCGGCCCGGCTCGACGCGCCGGATGCGCCAGGAAGTCGTTCCCAGCAAGAAGATGTCGCCGACGGAGCTTTCGATGGCAAAGTCTTCGTCGAGCGAACCGATCTTCGTGCCCTCTGGTTCCGCAACGACAAGGTATTGCGCGTTGTCGGGGATCGCGCCGCCCGAGGTGATCGCGGCCAGCCGCGCGCCACGCCGGGCCCGCACACGACCGTTCACACGGTCACGGTGCAAGTAGGCGCCGCTTCGTCCCCGTGAAGTGGCAATGCCCTCGGAGAGGATGTCGACGACGGCGTCGAAGTCTTCGCGCGAGAGGTCTCGATAGGGATAGGCGGCGCGAACGAGTGCGAGCAGATCTTCTTCGCGGTAGTCCTGGCCGGCGACCTCGGCGACGATCTGCTGGGCCAGGATATCGAGCGGTGCGGTAGGAATCTCCAGGCGGTCGAGATCGCCCTTGCGGATCGCCCGCACCAGCGCAGCGCATTCGACGAGCTCGTCGCGCGTGGTCGGGAAGAAATGCCCTTTGGGCGTGGCGCCGACCCAGTGTCCCGACCGCCCGACCCGCTGCAACGAGACGGCGATCGATCGGGGCGAGCCGATTTGGCAAACCAGATCGACCGTGCCGATGTCGATGCCCAGCTCAAGCGAGGCGGTTGCGACGACCGCGCGCAATTGCCCTTCTTTCAAGCGCTGCTCGGCGTTCAGGCGAAGCTGCCGCGAAAGACTGCCGTGGTGAGGCAGCACCACGTCTTCGCCAAGCCGCTCTTGAAGTTGATGGGTCACGCGCTCGGAGAGCCGTCGAGTGTTGACGAAGACAAGTGTGGTGCGGTGGGCGCGAATCAACTCCGCGAGGCGGTCGTAGACCTCGCCCCACATCTCCGTGCTCGCCACGGCGGCGAGTTCATCCTTGGGGACCTCGACGGCCAGCTCAAGCTTGCGGCGATGGCCCACGGAGATGATGCGTCCTTCGCCGCTGGCGAAGTCACGGCTCAAGAAACGGGCCACCTCGTCGATGGGATTGACGGTCGCGGAGAGCCCGATCCGCTGGAGCCGGCAGGAGGCGCTCCCGTTCTCGCCCGAATCGTTCTCGCTACTGACAAGCGCTTGCAGCCGTTCAAGCGAAAGAGCCAGGTGCGACCCGCGCTTATCGTCCGCCACGGCGTGGATCTCATCGACGATCACCGTGCGGACCGTTTTGAGCATCTTGCGGCTCTTCTCGGCGGTTAGCAGGATGAAGAGCGACTCAGGCGTGGTAACCAGGATGTGCGGCGGCTTAGTGAGCATCTTCTGCCGCTCCCACGCCTTGGTGTCGCCGGTGCGGACCGCAGTTCGGATCGGCGCGGGTTCTACGCCTTGCTGGGCCGCTAACTCGTAGATCTCGCGCAGCGGACGCTCGAGGTTTTTCTGGATGTCGTTGCTAAGCGCCTTGAGCGGTGAGACGTAGAGGACGGTGGTCTCATCCGGCAGCAAGGCAGACCGTGCGCGACGCACCAAGTCATCGAGACAAATCAGAAACGCCGCCAGCGTTTTGCCCGACCCCGTCGGCGCCGAGATGAGAACGTCGTGGCCGGAGCGGATTGCGGGCCAGCCCTCGACCTGCGGCTCGGTGGGAGAGCCGAGCTGTGAGGTGAACCATTCCCGGACCAGAGGGTCGAAGTGTGTCAGTGGCATGGTCGGCGGACCGTGTTATCACCCTAGCGCGAACAAAACCGCGAAGGCCACTGGCGGCGGGAAGCTGAGCGGGCGGAAGCCGCGACCGGAGCCGGTGTCCATTCGCTCTCTGAGCGCGGATCCCCGCCTTCCGTCGTTGCAGCTCAACGCGGGCTTACGCCCGCGGCTCAGAGTGGCGGGCCGGGCCGCCGTACGGCAGGCGGGCCTCGGGGCGTTGGGGCGGGTTCGAGGTTCGGCCAACTTGAACCCCGCACTCTCAAAGATCGTAAACTCTGAAAGATCATCGTCCGAACCTGAGTGAGCGCTGGGTGTCTTGGCGACAAGACGCCCAAAACTTCCCGGCCGTTCGCGCAGCGATCCATCCCCGTGGTCCAACAGTCAAACAAAGCGGACAGCCTCGCCGCTTCAGAAGATGCCGCGTCCCAAAACTCCTCGGCGCTGACCGGGCCTTCGCTTCTGAAACTGGGCACTGTCGCGGCACAGTACCTGATCCTCTCGCTGCTCATTCTTGTTCTGAGGATCGAAGGCACCTCGTTTGTCCGAATCACCGCTATCGCCGGGGTTGGATTTGTTTTTCATCATTTCCTGCCAATGCGGTGGCGCCTGCCGTTCTTCTCGCTGCTCTCGCTGGTGGGCATCGCCGTAGGCTTCGGCGTTCCCTTCGGGCAAGCGAACGCTGCTGCGCTCGTGGGCATCGGGTTGGTCCTCATCGGCTTGACGCATCTGCCGGTCGCCTTCTCGCTGCGGCTGACCTTGCTGGCCGTCGTGGGTATCGTGCTGATCGCGATTCGGGCAACGTGGGTCACGCTCCCGCTGGCTCCGGCCGTCTGGCCGATCCTCGGCGCGATGTTCATGTTTCGCTTGCCGGTCTACGTCTACGACCTGAAGACCCGCTCGGCCCCCTTCAGCTTCTGGCAAGCCACGGCCTACTTCTTCATGCTGCCGAACGTTTGCTTCCCTTTGTTTCCGATTGTTGACTACAAGGCCTTCACGAAGACCTACTACAACGACGACCCGATTGCGATTTACCAGAAGGGCGTCGGGTGGATGTTTCGGGGAGTCGTCCACCTGTTGCTCTACCGGTTCGTCTACCAGAACCTGCTGATCGATCCCGGTGAAGTGACCGACGACGCAGGCGTCTTGCAGTACGTTGTCGCAACGTTTTTGCTGTACCTGAACGTGTCGGGGACGTTTCACCTGATCGTCGGTATGCTTCATTTGTTTGGATTCAATCTCTCCGAGACTCATCATCTGTACATGCTGTCCGCGAGCTTCACCGACTTCTGGCGGCGGATCAACGTGTATTGGAAGGACTTCATCCAGAAGCTGTTTTTCTACCCCGTCTACTTTCGCAGTCGCCGCTGGGGTGACACCGCGGCGATGGTGGTTGCGACCATTGCGGCGTTCGCGGCCACGTGGTTCCTGCACTCCTATCAAACGTTTTGGATTGTGGGGCGATTTCCGCTGGTCGGCCAAGATATCGTTTTCTGGGGCGGGCTGGGGTGCTTGGTACTGGCCAACGTGCTGTATGAATCGAAGGCGAAGCGGCGGAGGCGGCTGAAGGGAGATGTTCGCGCGTGGAAGTCGGAGCTGGGACGCGCCCTGCGGACCGTGGGCACTTTCGTGGCGATCGTGTTTCTGTGGTCTGTGTGGACGTCCGCCTCCTTTTCAGAGTGGGGCACGCTGATGTCGAAGCTAGCGAACGTGACGCCGCGAGGGGTCGCGATGATGGCAGGGATCGTCGTGGTGATCGGCGCCGGCGCGGTCTTGCTGGGGCATTCCAGCACAGAGAGGACGGAGGGGGCGAGTCGTTCCCGGCCGTCGTCGGCCACAGTCCCCTTCTGGCGGACGGCTGCGACAACGGCGCTGGCTAGTACCCTGCTGCTCGCGTTGGCGCTCAGGCCGAACCTGCTGAGTTTCGATCGCGACCTTGTGGCTGGAGCGCGACGTCTGCGGTCCGCCCAACTCAGCGCCCGCGACGCGAAGCTGCTCGAGAGGGGCTACTACGAGGACCTGACGCACGGCATCCGGTTCAGCCCGGAGTTTCGGGATATGTACATGGTCAAGCCCCCGGACTGGGTCGATCTCCCCTCCTCCGATGTCATCCGGAACACCGAGGACTTCTTTCTCTGGGAACTGATTCCCTCCGAGAAGCACACCTTCAAGCGAGCCACGCTCACGACCAACCGCTGGGGGATGAGGGACCGGGACTATGCGAAAGCGAAGCCGCCGGGTTGCTATCGAGTGGTCTTGTTGGGCGCATCGATCGTGATGGGTTCCGGGGTCGAAGACGAAGAGACCTTCGAGGCGGTGCTAGAGAAGCGTTTGAACGACGACCAAATCGGAGGACCACGCAAGCAGTTCGAGATACTCAATCTGGCTGTGGGGGGGTACGGGACGCTCCGCAAGCTTCATGCGCTGCGGACGAAGGGTCTGGACTTCGATCCGGACGCCGTGCTGTACATGGCACACAGCCGTGAATCTTGGAGGGCGGGACAGGACGTGCTGCGGGCACGGCAACGTGGTGTCGAGATCCCATACGACGATCTGATCGAGCACGCTCAACAAAGCGCACGGGCCGAGGGGGACGCAGAGAACGTCTTAGACCGTGAGATACTCAGAGCGGGTCTAACACGCTTATCGAAAGTGTGCAAAGAGCGAGGTATCCAAACCTACTTCGCGCTACTCGAGACGGTTGACGGGCCCCGCTCGGGGCAGGGCGCGAATCCGGTAGAGCAGATCGCCCGTGGTGTCGGGTTTACTGTCCTCGACCTCTCAGACTTCTACACGAATCTTCAGGATCGAAAGAGCCTCCAAATCGCTCCGTGGGACACTCACCCGAACGCCAAAGCCCATCGCATGATTGCTGACGCGCTTTACCAGCGACTCCGACCTCATTTGGAACGGGAGATTCTGGTACAGGAC
>JAKZVK010000524.1:0-6285 GCA_047516085.1 Bryobacterales bacterium | reverse complement strand
TGCGTATTCGCCGCCGACGTCCATGAGGACCAGCTCGCCCGGCTCGAGTCGTCTCGACGTGCGTATGTAGTGGAGGACCGTCGCATTGGGCCCGCTGCCGATGATCGGCGGATAGGCCGGGCGCAAACAGCCGCGGCTGATCATCTCGGCGAGCATGGGCGCCATGATCTGGTACTCGAATCGGCCCGGTCGCACATTGGTCCAGGCACGGCGGTGAGCCGCCGCAGTGGCGTCGACGGCCTTCTGGATCAGAGCAATCTCGCTCGCGGATTTGATCGAACGCATGCGGGTCAGGGTGGGCCGCAGGTCGAGCGGTTCGTGCTCGGGAGCGAGTTGCCGCAGGCGGTCTCGGCGGTCCGGCTCGGGCTGCTGGCCGTAGCTCGAGGCCTTCCAGAGCAGACTGTAGAGCTTGGGGTGAACACCCAGGGCTGCCTCGACGGTGGAGAAAAGAGCTGCTTCTTCGCTTACTTCGTCGAACCCGGTTTTCAGCCCGGCGTCGGGCGTGCCGGCGTGGGTTCTCGCTCCGGTCCAACGCGCCGCGGCCGGGTTTACGGGAGGCAGTAACAGGACTTCCCGGTAGGCATGATCGGGCGGCTTGGGCGGCACCAGCAGCAGGGCGGCACCGGGCTCGTCCCAACCGGTGAGGTAGTAGAAGTTGCTCTCCTGGTAGAAGTGTGAACGGGGAGACTGGGCCTCTTTCTCGCCGTAACCGAACAGCAGGATGACGCCGTCCGGGTGGCTGCGCGCCAGTTCGTGGCGGCGCTCGCGGTAGACGTCGGCAGGTTCGCGCTCGATGGCCGAGGCCGAAAGGAGCGCGATCAGCGTGAGGGCGGCGGCAAGCCGAACGGGCAGCATAGAACTCCGTTCAGTATAGACAGCGTATGCGACAGTCCCCGTGACTTCGGTACAATTCGGTGTTCCCGAGTTTGCCACTGAGTTGGCTCTATGTTCATCGTTCGAGGCGTGTTGCGCCTGATCGCGTTTGCTTTCAATCTGGTCCTGGGCTTGTTCCTGTTAGGCGTGGGCCTTCTCGGGTGGTCGAGCGGCGAAGACGTTCACTTCGAGGTGATACCTCTGGTGGAGGGGGACGCCCTCATCTATACGCTGGTCGGTAGCGGGCTGTTCGCGCTGTTGGCAACGGGCTTCGCGTTGCGCTCGCGTGCCGGAGCCTTTTTGATGCTGGTCTGGAACGCGTTGGTGGTCAGTATCCTGGTGTGCGCCTTCACGCGTTTGTCCTACACTTTCGCCGGGATGGACCACTTCAGGAACGGCGCTTACCTGTTCGCCCTGTCGCTGTTGGCTCTGTGGGGTGGCTGGATGAACTTCCGTGCTGCGCGCCTCTCCTGAGACGAATTCTCAACGTCTGTCCTCTGCGGCGTCCCGCCGCGAGGTGCTTCGCCGCACCAGCAGCATGACTAGGGCCGGCAAGGCGATCGAGCCACCGAAAGCCAACAAGAAGGAACCTGTGCTGACGGCATAGGCACCGATGCCCGCGTACGCCAGTGCGACCCCGAGATTCGAAAGGGCCGTCAACCAGAGAAACCGGCGCAAAGGCATGGTGATGGTCCCGGCGAACAAGACCGTTGCCTCGGCCAAGACCGGAACCGCGCGGAAAACCACCAGCACCCAGTCGCCGTAGGCCGTCCACAGACGGCCCGCCCGCTCCAATTCATCGTCGCCGACGAACCGGCGAGTGAGGCTGCGTCCAACGCGCCTACCGAGCCAGTAGCCGAGCAGTCCGCCGGCAGTCAAACCCGCCCAGGTGGCGAGCGCACCGGTCCAAAAGCCCAGCAGATACCCCGACGCCGTGCCCACAAAGCTCGACGGGATCGGCAGCAGGATGTCGGAGGCGAGCAAGCCGGCCAAACCGGCGCCGACGAGCCAAGATGGTTGCCGGGTTTCGACAAAGCCTTCGGTCCAGCGAGTGATGGGCTCATCGTAGAGGGCGAAGGGAAGCAGGATGAGCGAGAAGAGGACGATGCCCGGGACCAGCCACCTGCGGGTGTGGTTGTTCATCGGTCGAGTCGAGTCTTCGCCCGAGGGTTGGGTGTTGGAGCGGAGAAGAGGCCGGCGGCTTCGCGGTGTTCGCGCCCGGCTTACGTCAATTCTAGCGATCGAACCTTGGCGGGCGAGATACACACAGGTCCGAGGGAGCCGCTGGGCTGCCGATCTGGAATGTTGGTGGGCGCTCGGCGCGAGCTACACCGCCGCGCTCGACATCGCGACAAAGGCCGAGCCATTGGCGTTCAAACTGATCGGCCCTCGCGCGAGTTTTTCTTGGTACAGACTCTGGTAGGCGGTCAACAGGAGGGTTTCCGCCGAGCCGGCATCTTCGGGGAAGCAAGCGCCGCCGGCGCTGATCGACACCGAGCCTTCGAGGCCCAGGCTGATCCGGTCGAATTGCACCTCGGCGGTCGACTCGATGTAGCTCACGCTTGGTTGGATCCGGGAACGATCCAGGCCACGGGCAATCGCGAGGAAGCGGTCGTCGCCCAAACGCGCCAGGAAGTCGAAGTCGCGGAGCTCGTCCTCGAGCAGGCGGGCAAGCACGGTTAGGATCTCGTTGCCGAGGGTGTGGCCGCACCGGGAGTTGAGAAAGCGGAAACGATCCACATCGACGCAAAGTGCGGACACGACATCGCCCGAGCGTGCGGCCAGACTCACCTCGGTGCGGAGGGTATGCAAGGCCTGCCGCGCGTTCGGCAGGTCGGTAAGGGGATCGATGTGCCTTTGTTCCGGGCCGGCGTACATGGGTGCTTCCTGCAGACGGCTGCCTAACTCCCTGGCCAGCTCCTCCATGATGCCGGCTTGTTCTTTTGAGAAGAACCCTGCTTCGCGCGAGTAGAGGTTGAGTGTACCCGCCACCTTGCCGCCCGCCCACAGTGGCGTAACCAAAGCGGATTGCAGGCCAAGAAGAGAGTTGGCCCGGCCCAGGTCCCCGTGCTCGCCGGTGGCATTTCCGTTCAGTAGGGTGCGCCCGTGAGCAGCTGCCCAGCCGGTCGGGCTGTTGTCGACCGGGACCACGGTACCCTGCAGCAGATCGCCCTTCGGCCCGCTGAAGTAAGCTGCTTTCAGTTCGTGCGCCTCGACAATAAAGACGGCGCATTCGTCAAAAGACACACTGTCTGCATACACCGGCACAAGGAACTGCATCAGCTCCCGGCGCGAGAGCGTCCCGGCCAAGCTAGCCTGGAGACGCGTGAGGGCCCCGGACAGAATCAAGTCGGTGGACTGGCGTGCGACCGTCCGCGATTGCTTCAGGCTCTCTAGTCGCTCTTGAGGGCTCAGAGACGCCTGTTCGACCAGGGCTGCCCCGTGCTGCTGCAAATGGCTCACTTCGAAGCGTCCGCGCAGGAAGTCAGGGTCGCGGCTCAACTCCTCCTCGAGCTGCGGCAGCATTTCGACGAGCGTGTCGACCACCTGCGGGTCGAACAGCGAGCCACGCCGGGCGACCAGGGTTTCGAGGGCGCTCTCGACCGTCATTGCCGCGCGGTAAGGCCGGTCAGAGGTGAGCGCGTCGAAGTTGTCGACGACGGTCAGAATGCGGGCCGTCAGCGGAATCTCCTCGCTCTTCAAGCCGCGGGGATAGCCGCTGCCGTCCCAGCTTTCGTGATGGCACCGAACCAGTTCGGCCACGGGGAACGGGAAGTCCACGGTCGAAAGAATCTCAGCGCCGATCTCGACATGGCTTGCAACTTGGGTGAACTCTTGTGGGGAGAGGCGGCTGGGCTTGCTGAGCAACTCCTCGGGGACGGCAATCTTCCCAATGTCGTGGAGCAAGGCGCCGAACTCGAGCGCGCGAATCTCGGATTGGCTGCAGTTGAAAGCTTTGCCGATTTCGACGCTGTAGAACTGGACGCGCTTGAGGTGCGTCCCGCTGACGCTGTCCTTGGCCTCGACGGCGAGGGCGAGAGCTTCGACGGCGCGTAGGTACAGGGCCTCCATCTCGTCCCGCCGGAGAGTGTCCACATAGACTGGTCCCCAGCGCATCTCCAATACCACGTACAGGACGACAACCATAGAGCCGGCAGCCCAGAGGGAGGAGGCTTGGCTGGAGAACGAAAGAAGCTCGGACGCTAGGGCGACGAAGAGGGCTGCCGGCGTAAGCAGTGCTCCCAAGGTAAGGGAGCTAAGTGTCCTCGACCAAAGCAACCTGCCACGGTAAACCGTTAGATCTCTCAGCGACGCACCCAGCGCACTCAGCCACAGGTAGGCAACGGCCACCACGATCAGTGCCGCCCAATCGCCGACCTGTGAGATCAGCCATGGATACGCCCCGCCCACGGCGGCGGCGGTCAGGGCGGTTGCAAGGATCCGAAGGGGCCGCCCGCCGACACCGGATCGTTGGGCCGGCTCGAAACGTGACACGACGACCGCGATGAGCGACGCCACGGCAGGCGCCACGAGCACAGGAACGCTGATCACCACCCCGAAACTGAACAGATCATTGACCGCCAGTGAGCCCCGCACCTGTGGAAAGCGCAGCTTCGTCCCCGCCATGCCAATCGCCAGGAGGGTCAACAGTCCGGGGTAGAGCCACTCGCGGGTCGTAGCGGGATCGAGAAATTGAGCCAGAGCGAGGCCCGCCGCCAGCGCCATCAGGCACAAACAGGTGCGGCTCTTGGCTAACCAGCGCTGCATCGCTTCGTTGATTCCGGCGGACGGCTTCAGTCGCCGTATTCGCTCATGACGCTTACGGCGGTCGAGAACATTGACGTCCGGTACCCGACCGCGACTATTGGCACAATATCCCAACGGCCCCGGCGCGGGCGACCGGGCGTTCGCCCTAGGCAGCGAGACATTTCCCTAAAGACGAAGTCAAGCCCCGAGCCTGACTGGCCGTATTTCGAGGCCCGTTTGTAGGGTCATATGACCAAAGAACTAGCCAAGCGAGAGGAGCCGGATCCGCAGCCCTCGCGCCGGACCGTGACGCTCAATGCAGTGAGGACGAGGCTTCAAGACGTCACGGCCATCGTGTGACCCGCACCTCGACGGTCAGGGGCGTACAGTGAAAACCTTGGGAAACCTAAGTAACTTCACCGATTCGAAAATGGGGGTCCGGCTCGCTACCCTTGAAAGGGCGAGGGCCTTCGCCCGCCACCGTCGGCATGGGCAAGTGAAACCGTGTTGGAAAGCCAAGAACGTTACGCCATCGCCGCCAGCGTGAGCAATGACGGCCTCTGGGACTGGAACCTGGAGACCAACGAGATCTATTTCTCGCCACGCTGGAAGAGCGTGCTAGGGTACGGCGAGAGCGAGATCGGTGACCATCCCGACGAGTGGTTGAAGCGGGTCCACAGCAAAGACCTGGGCCGGGTTCTGGGAAGCTTGTCCGACCACCTCCACCGAGGAGCGGCCCAGTTTCAAAGCGAGCACAGGGCCCTGCATCAGGATAGCCACTACCGCTGGGTGCAGGCGCGTGGCGTCGCGGTGCGAGATGCGTCCGACCGGCCGATCCGGCTCGTGGGCTGGCTCACCGACATCACCGACCAGAAACGCCAGGAGGCCCGTCTCAAGCACGACGCCTGGCACGACCCGCTCACCGACCTGCCGAATCGCACCTACTTCCGGGGCCGGCTCCAGCGCGCGGCAACCAAGAGCTTCAGCCAGCCGAGCCAGTTCTTCGCGCTGCTCTACCTGGACGTCTACCGCTTTAAGCACCTCAACGACACCTTGGGCCACGCGGTCGGGGACCAGGTTCTGATCGCCATCGCGAACCGCTTGAAACACTCCGTTCGGCCTGGTGATACCATCGCCCGGCTCGGTGGCGACGAGTTTGCGATTCTGCTCACGCGGCTGGGAGGTGAAGCCGAGGCCTCCCAAATCGCCCAGCGCATTCAAAAAAGCCTCGAACTCCCGGTCAAGATCGGCGCGCACGAGCTGGCCATTTCGGTCAGCATCGGCATCGCACTGAGCTCGCTCTCCCACGACAAGCCGACCGACTTCCTGCGCGACGCCGATGCGGCGATGTATCAGGCCAAGACTCTGGGTGGCGGAAGGCACCAGGTCTACGAACAGGATGCGCGTCTCGACGAATCCGCGGCGGGACTAGTGGAAGACCTTCAACAGGCCGTAGAGAGTGGAGCGCTTTCCCTTCTCTATCAACCGATCGCAACGTTGCCCGATGGCAGGGTCAGTGGTTGTGAAGCGAAGCTACGATGGGAGCATCCCGAACGGGGTCCGCTGCCTCCTGAGCTTTACCTGCCCGCCGGCGAAGACGCCGGTTTGACCGCTTCCATCCGCGACTGGATGATTCGCCAGGCTTGCGAGCAGGCCAAGCAGTGG
>JAKZVK010000523.1:0-6329 GCA_047516085.1 Bryobacterales bacterium | reverse complement strand
TCGCGCGTTAGTCGGCGGTAGAGTTCCTCGACGAATGATTGATCTTTTCGGTTGTAACTGAGAAAAACCTTGGGCATTGTCGGGCGGTTTGATTGTATCTAATACGTGGTGGGAGTGACATGTGACATGCCGTTGTGTTGGCCATTTGGAGGTTTGTTGTGGGTAGGTTTCCTGCGCCCCTTCAGGGCTCGGCCCGTGTGGGTCTCGATACCCACGGCTCAGGCCGTGGGCTATTTTCCTGCGCCCCTTCAGGGCTCGGCCCGTGTGGGTCTCGATACCCACGGCTCAAGCCGTGGGCTATTCTCCTGCACCCCTTCAGGGCGAACGGCCGTGGATCTCAACAACGATACCCACGGCTCAAGCCGTGGGCTATTTTCCTGCGCCCCTTCAGGGCGAACGGCCGTGGATCTCAACAGTGGGATCCGCGCTAGGTGCTGCGCTTTGAAGCAAGGGTGATCCAACGCTCCTTTCAGGGCTTCAAGAACCTTGGGGGACGATACCCTGGGTTTCGGCTTCGCCTGCACCCAGGGCTAACATCCGGTCGCCGTCTCGCGGACACGACGTTTCCTGCGCCCCTGCAGGGCTCAAGCAACTGACGGCCTGGATACCCCCGGCTGAAGCCGGAGGCTATTTTCCTTGGGCCCCTTCAGGGTGAAAAGTCGCGGATCTCAAAACCGAGATCCGCGCTACGCGCAACCTCTTCGGCTGTGGCGGCTCAACGCAGGCTTACGCCTGCGGCTCTGAGCGGCGGGTCGGGCGTCCGTGCTGAGGTGCCGTGATGCTTCGAGGGGACCGCGGGTTCCCACCCGCGGCTCGGTTGTGGCGGGTCGCCGCGCCAGCCGTGAATCTCAAGACCGAGGTCCGCGCTACGCGGTGTGACGTCTCAACGCAGGCTGACTCCTGCGGCTCTGAGCGAAGGGTCGGGTGTCGGTGTGTGCTGAGCTGCCGTGATGCTTCGAGTAGACCGCGGGTTCCCACCCGCGGCTCTGAGCGGCGGGTCGGGCGTCCGTGTGTGCTGAGCTGCCGCGATGCTTCGAGGGGACCGCGGGTTCCCACCCGCGGCTCGGTTGTGGCGGGTTGGGGTCCCTCTTGCGCTGGGATGGCTGTGGACACGGTGGTTCAACCGGTTCAACCCCGCCGTGTGCTCAAGCCCGCTGTGCGCAGGCCTTGCCCCGCAACGCAAACCCCGGCACCGCGTACACTGTTACCTTATGTCCACGTTGCCGGAGAAGGTCGCCCACCTCCCCGCCCCAGTCGACGCGCACAAGTTTCGCTATTACGACCTGCTCGTGCACGTGTTTGTCGTCGTGCTGCTGGTGTCGAATCTGGTGGCGCAGAAGATCTGTGCCATTGGACCGTTCGAGATCGGCGGCTGGACGCTGGGGCCGTTCTATGTCAGCGGAGCGCAGGCGCTGTTTCCCATCACGTACATCTTCGGCGACATCTTCGTTGAGGTGTACGGGTACAGCGCCTCGCGGCGCGCGATTTGGATCGGCTTCTTCTCGGCGGCACTGCTGGCCGTAATGGCACTCTTCACCACCGCGCTGCCGCCGGCCGAGCAATGGAACAACCAGGAAGCGTTCGAGGCCGTCTTCGGCTTCGTCCCCCGGGTGCTGGCCGCGAGCTTGATCGCCTACTGGTGCGGCGAGTTCGCCAACGCCGTCGTCATGTCGAAGATGAAGATCTGGACCCAAGGCAACCTGCTCTGGACACGCACGATCGGCTCCACCGTGGTCGGACAGTTCGTCGATACGATCATCGTGACGTTCATCGTCTTCTTCGGCCAGGACCTGATGATGATCTTGAACCTGATGTTCACCGGCTACATGGTCAAGGTGATCTACGAGGCCGCCGCCACGCCGATTACCTATTTGGTGGTCAACACGCTCAAGCGCGTCGAGGGCGTCGATGTCTATGACGAAGGTGTCGACTTCAATCCCTTTCACACCACGCCTGACGGCAAGCCGGAGGGGCCCCCTGGCGCGGGTGCGTCCTAATGCCTCAGCGGCCGGCAGAGGGCAGTGGCGGTGAATGCTTGGCTCGGTGGTAGAATTCGAGAACGAGCGCCATGCCGACAGCGGTTCGCAAACTGACGTGGGAAGACATCAAGGATTTCCCCGAGACCGCCGGACGTACCGAGATCGTCGAGGGGGAGTTGATTGTGTCGCCAACGCCTGCGACCCGGCATCAAGAAATCTGTACGAAGCTGGGAATAGAGCTTGGTCTCTTCGTTCGGCAGCATGAACTTGGAACGTTCTTCTCCAGCCCCATACACGTCATCCTCGACGAACATATCCACTTCGAACCCGATCTGAGTTTCGTGGCTAAAGGGCGCAGTTCCATCATCGCCGAGAAGTACCTTGAGGGCCCTCCCGATCTGATCATCGAGGTTATTTCAGAGTCAAACCGCACGCACGACACCGTCGTCAAGTACGCACGTTATGAGGAATACGGTGTTGTGGAGTACTGGCTGGTGGATACGCGTGAAGAGCATATCCGCGTGTATTCGCTGGAGCGGGGCCGCTTCGTGCCGCTGGGGATCTTCTCAGCCGGGGATCGAATCGAGTCCAGGGTTTTCGCCGAGCTACAACTGGACCCGGCCAGCGTTTTGGTCAAGCCCTAACGAGGCCTCTGCTTCACGAAGCGGACCAGCCTGTGGCTCTGGGGTTCGCTTTGCGCCGCTGCCGCCGCTGCCCGTAGAATGATGGCAGGAGAACAACCCCATGGCTGACAGAATGGTCCACTGCACGAAGCTCGGCAAGGAGTTGCCCGGATTGGGCGAGGCTCCTTTTGACGGCGAGCTGGGCCAACGCATCTACGACAACGTGTCGAAAGACGCCTGGGCCATGTGGGCCGAGCACCTCAAGATGATCATCAACGAGTACCGGCTCAATCCCGCCACGCGCGAAGCGCAGGAATTGATCATCAAGCAGATGGAAGACTTCTTCTTCGGCTCCGGAGGCCAAGCGCCACCGGAGTACGAGGCGCCAAAGCAGTAATCGTGATTCGTGATTCGTGAACCGTGATTCGTCGAACGTCGTCGGGGACGCAGGCGGGCACGGCATGCCCCTACATTCTGACCAGAGGCGTTCTCGGTTTCCCCACAGGCTGCGAGGCTACGCCGACAGGACTTGGTAGGTAACGAACGCGGCTGTGTAGGCAACAGCCGTCATGTAAGCGAACTGGATCAGCGCCCACTTCCAGCCACCGGTCTCGCGGCGCACGATGGCGACGGTTGACATGCACTGCATCGCGAAGGCGAAGAACACTAACAGGGCGGCAGCGCCCGCCAGTGTCAAGTCCGCTTGCAGCGCGCCTTGTAGCCCGATGGAGTCCTCGTCGGCCTCCATGCCGTAGATCGTGCCGAGCGTGCCGACGATCACCTCGCGGGCGGCGAGGGAGGTGATCAGGCCGATCCCGATCTTCCAGTTGAAACCAAGCGGCTCGATGAGAGGCTCGATCGTCCGCCCGATGGTGCCGGCGACGCTGTCGGCAATCTCCGGGGGTTCGCCGTCTTGTAGCGGTACACTCGCCAGGCACCACAGGATGATGGTCGTGGCCAGAATCACGGTCCCGGCGCGGCGCAGAAAGATCTTCGCGCGATCGTAGAGCCGCAACCCTAGAGAACGAAGCGTGGGCATGCGATAGGGCGGCATCTCAAGCATGAACGGCGTACCGTGGCTGCGGAGAACCGACGACTTCAGCATCCAGGCCGTCAGTACGGCGGCGGCGAAGCCAAGGGCGTAGAGCCCCAGCATGGTCGCGGCCTGCGTCCCGAGGAACCAGCCGAGGATGGGCTGGTCGGGGATGAAGGCGGCGATCAACAGGGTATAGACCGGCAGCCGCGCCGAGCACGTCATGAAGGGCGCTATGAGAATGGTCGCCATGCGGTCGTGCTTGTTCTCGATGGTGCGGGTCGACATGATCGCGGGCACGGCGCAGGCGTAGGCCGAGAGCAGCGGAATGAACGACTTGCCCTGCAAGCCCACTTTGGCCATCGTGCGGTCGGCGATCAACGCGGCACGCGCCATGTAGCCGGAGTCTTCGAGCACCCCGATGAAAAGGAACAGCAGCAAGATTTGCGGCAGGAATACCAGCACCGACCCCACGCCGCCCCAAACGCCCTCCAAGAGCAACGACCGGAACCACGACTCGGGCATTGCGGCCATCAGCCATCCGCCAGAGGTGGCGATGAGTGTTTCGACGCCGTCCATCAACGGCTCGGCGACGCTGAAGATCGTCTGGAAAACCGCGACGACCACGAGGCAGAACACCAGCGGCCCCACAAACGGATGCAGGAACACGCCGTCGAGCCTGCGCGTCCATTGCGAAGGCGCGGGGGCGCGGTAGGATGCTTTGTCGCCAATGTACCTTGACCATTCGCGGCACTGTGGAACGTTGGAGATGATCGGCAACTGGACCGGCTTCGGTACGGCAAAGGTCCCTTCGAGAAACTCGACGACCGCGGCCATGCCCTCGCCGGTCTTGGCGCTGATGAGCGCGACCGGCGCACCCACTTCTTCGGCCAGCACTTCCGGTTCGAGACGGCCCCCGCGGCTCTTGAGGTCGTCGGCCATGTTGAGCACGACGAGCGTCGGAATACCGAGGCTGAGAATCGGCGCGGCGAGTGTGAGGTGACGCCCGAGGTTGGTGGAGTCGAGGATGAGGACGACGGCGTCGGGTACGGCAAGGTCACCGCGCTCGCCGCGAAGCACGTCGTGCGTGATCTGCTCGTCCTCTGAACGCGGATGCAGGCTGTAGACGCCCGGCAGATCGACCAGCACCACCTGTTGGCCACCGGAAAGGCGCGCCTGGCCGGTACGCTTTTCGACCGTCACACCGGGATAGTTCGCCACCTTTTGGCGCAGGCCCGTGAGGCGATTGAACAGCGTGGACTTGCCGGCATTAGGCGGGCCGACGATCGCCACCACGCGCGGATGGCCGGGCTTTCGAGATTGCGTCTCGTCCGGGGCCGTCGGGGTCAGTGTCAACCCGGGTGCGGCGCTCATGCTTCGTCCTGAACAGCAATCTGCGCAGAGCGGACCGTCATGCGCGATGCGGTCTCTCGCCGCAGGGCCACTTCCGAACCGTCGACGCGATAGACGCGGGGATCTCCGAACGGCGAGCGGCGCGCCATTGTGATCAGGCTGCCGGGTAGAAAGCCGAGTTCCATGAGACGCCGGGCATCGGCCTCGGGCAGATCGATGTGGTCGAGGTAGGCTTCCTCGCCTTGCCTCAGCTCGGCGAGGGTGGCTGTACCGGCATGCATAAGCGGGTGGTTGCGCGGAGCTAGCTTTTGACAACCAGTTGCAACTGTACATTCAGTATGGGATGCCCGCGCGAGTGAAGTCAAGGGATCAAGAGCCTGCAAATGAAGCTCGTTGGACCACCAGCAAGAGCACCGCCGCCCCAGGGCCCTGAAGGTGTTGGCTGCAAGCCGATTGCATAAAGGTGGACCTTCGCGTAGGGTAATCGCCGGGACGGCCGGCCGAGCCCTAGCTTCTCAAGCTCTCGCCGAGGCGGGGAGTCGAGCGGGGCACTGGCCCCGATAGTGCGGACAGCGGAGGCAGTGGGGCCCGACCGCGATCGGGAATTGAACGGTTGATTGCGCGCTGAAGAACCGCTCAACTGTTTTCTGTGCTTCGTCGAGGGCTGTGTCGCTGAGGTCTACATCGACGGCTGCGTTGGGTCGCAGGAAATACAAGACGCCGCGCGAAGGGAGCCGGCCTTCCGCCTGCCGCATCGCGAGGGCGTAAAGCTGGATCTGTAGCGAATAATCCTTCGCGCGTTCGATCGCCTCTCCCTCGTCTACCTCGTCGGTCTTGTAGTCGAGCAGGAGGTGCTCTTCACCGTCTTCAAACCAGAGATCGATCTGGCCGCGCAGGAGGTAATCGCCGATCGGGAATAGAACCCCGTGTTCTCGGAGCACGCGATGTGCCCGCGCTGTACGCTGCCCCAAGTCACTGTTGAGGAACACATCCGCGAGACGCTGCGCCTCCCCATCAGCCGGGCCGTCCGGCGCATTGCCCGCCAGGATCTCGTGGACGCGCCGGCCCAGCGTGGTCGCATCCGTTTCATCGGACTCTTGAAGACCAGCGTCGTCTTCGACACTGACGAAACCGCCGCGGGGGCTTGCATGGGCCTCAAAGCCCAAGTAGCGTGACAAGTAATACCGCCGCGGGCACTCATTGAACAAAGCCACCGACGTAACGGCCGCCGCCGCGTCGGACTGATCGGCCTCCGCGGCTGGATCGACCCACACAACTTCGGACGCTTTACCGGGCCGAAACATCTCTTTCTGCAGCGCGGGTATTTGGTCGGTGACGTGA
>JAKZVK010000522.1:0-12035 GCA_047516085.1 Bryobacterales bacterium | reverse complement strand
CGGCAGGCTGCCTTCTTTTTGTTGATGCGCCTCGATCAAGAGGCGGCGCAAATCATCCGAATAGGCTCTGGCCATAGACCCTCGCCCCGGAAGATTCGCTAAAGCCGTCTATATTATACTTGAAATTGCTCTAGCAGCCCGTGGTAAAAGCATGGTTTCTTGTCAAGTTTGTTTGATACCCCTACATGTTGCGGTCGGTCGAGCAGGCGGGCACGGCATGCCGTGCCCCTACATTGCGATTCGCGCGGTTCTCGGTTTTGCCACGGGCTGCTAGAGCTGCGGGCACGTGCTGGGGTTGGGCAGCTACCGAACGGCCTCGACCTGGCTGCACAAGCTGCGGCGAGCGATGGTCCGTTCGGGACGGGAACGACTGAGCGGTGTTGTGCAGGTCGATGAGACCTCTGGGGCGGTCCGGATGAGGGTCTTTCCGGACGGCAGACCGAGCGCGAGGCTTTGATTGCAGTAGCCGTGGAGGAGAAAGACGTCGGGATGGGGCACATGCGTATGCGCCGGGTACGGGACGCCTCGGCAGCGAGTCTGGTTCCTCTCGTGGAGGATTCGGTGGAGCCGGGCGGCAGCGTGCACACCGATGGCTGACGGGGCTACGAGCCGCTCGCAAAGAAGGGCTGCCGACATGGCATCGTCTTTCTGTCGGGCCGCCGCCAGCAGGCGTCCGAGTTATCGCCGCGGGCGCACAAAACGACCTCACTGCTCCGTTGGATGTTGGGCACGCATCAGGGGGCGATCAGCCACGAGTACCTAGATTACTGCCTCGATGAATTCGTCTTCCACTTCCATCGCCGCGGCTCACGCAGCCGCGGCAAGCTGTTCCATCGGCTGGTTCAACAGGCGGTCGAGCCCGTCCCGTACCGCTCGATCATCGCCGACAGCGAAGACGAAACGCCCTGAAGCCGACCCCCAGATGTTGGAAACGGCTCACAATAGACTTCCGGTCAAGGCACGGCCGCCTCGCGCGGTCTTTCGGGTTGCAACTCAGTATCTTCTCGTACGAGCACTTCCCAGCCGGGCAACTCCGGGATGACGACCCGGTGCGAGAACTCCGGTAGATACCGTTCAATATATCGCTCCTGTGGTTCAAAGTATGCGACGTAGCGCATTCGTGGCGGAACATGCCGTCGAAAGTGTTCCTCGCTGAGGGGGTATCCAGCCAATTCCCGATCGAAGACTCCATAAGAAAAGTGGTACAGCTCCCCCTCCGCCATCAGAGTAGCTAGAGGATGCCACGGATAGTAAACCTGGCCGGGATGCGTCTTAGCGAAAGCGTAGGCCTGCTGCTGACAATTCCCCGAGAGGGTCAGTCCGGATGCTATGAGCCGGGCTCTGGGTGGCAGATACGGTACCGCCAACGCAATGGTCAGCGCCAGCAGCAGCACTTTCGCTGCCGCGGCCAAGGAGTGACGCGGCATCGGGCCCGACTCAAGCGACAGGTCGACCAAACTCAACGTAGCCGCGGCAGCGAAAAAGTAAGTCACATACACCAAAGCATTTTCCTCTCCGCCTACTTTGATACGTCCTATGATAGCCGCCGGCATTCCTGCGAGGCCGACGAAAAGCAAAAGGGCCCAGCGGTTTCATTGGCACCAATTCCGCATTCCGTTGTCGCCCGAACGGGCGCAAGTCCACTCGGCGAAAATGGAGAAGAGGATGACGGCGAGGGGGAGGGCTAGAGCATTTTCAGGAATAGAATAGACAACTCTTGGGGCTGCCTAGCATCGACGCGCTAGCTTATAGCGAAAGCATCTTCGGATGCGGTTTACGTCATCTGTGAAACCGCTCTAGCTCCGAGACGATTTCCTTGTACTCAGCGATCACCCGTACCCCTAGCTCAGATACAGAGCGAGCAACCCGGCCCTCTGAGAGGTCTCCGCTGAAGTGATGGCTGGGCACGGTGAAAATATTAAAGGCATAGGTCATCCCACCCAAACACTCCGATTAAGCAGATGGTCAGACCCAGTCCTGAGACGAGCAAGCGACCGATGTATTGCGAGAAAGGACGACTACCATCGGCCAGGAGGACAAAGAACGCAGTGCCGGCAATCAAGAAAGCAGCCGGTTGCTTTGTCCAGGAAGCCATAACGATCAGCGTGGCCGATAGCGACAGAGCAAATGTCGGCCTGGACCGGCCAACGTAAAGCACCGCACAAGAAGCCCCTGCGAGTCCTACGGCTGGCGCGTCCGCGTGAATGGCAAAACCGGACCGTAGCGGTAGGCTCTCGAGCGAAAGAAGAACAAAGCAAACAAAGCCTGTTGTGGCGACGATTAGCGATTTTGGATCCCGCCTGTGACGGCCTATATGTAACCAAAGAATCGGCACAAAGAAGATGACGACCGACACGATTCCGCCGAGAAACAGGGCGCCTGAGGGTGTGGATGCGAGAGTCGCTGGAAGGTAGATGAGCGCCATGAGTGGGCCGTAGATCATGCCCGTCACCGGGCCCGACGACGGGCCGTGATACAAACCCAATCCGTGTGTGATCGCGAAAGCCGGTGTGAGTCGGTTGCCCGACCAGGCACACGCCGGCTCGAAGAAGAGTGCACTGAACGAGCAGAAGGACTGAAACAAGGTGATTAGAACGAGACTTGGTAGCGCCGCCGCCATCACCCGTTCGAAGGGCAGCCAATGGCTGAGTCTTGTCGCTAGCCAGCTACCCGAACAGATGCAGACGCCCAGCAGGATCGCGAAAACAATCAGAATGGTCTGTTCGCCGAGCGACATCGAAATCTCGTACCAGTGTATTCACCATAGGAATACCATGAATGCCTGGCGCGACCAGTGACGCTCTCCTCCTTCTCCGGGGGCCGGCCGGCATCACGCGAGGCGATGCAGGCTCCAGTGGTGGATAATATCTCTTCGGGCTGAATGGCCGGCTGCACCCCTGGCGCGATGAGTTCCACCCTCAACAACAATTCGACCATCCTGGTGGTCGACGATGACGAACTGATTCTCTCGTCTCTACGGGGGCTGTTCACGCTCGAGACGGAGTATGAGTTGCTGTCGTTCTCGGATCCGAAAGAAGCGGTCAAGGAGTTGGGGCGCCGCCCGATCGACGTGGTCATCTCGGACTTCTTGATGCCGGAGGTCAACGGCGTTGAACTGCTGCGCCGGGCCCGCGAACTGCAACCGGAGACGGCGCGCATTCTACTCACCGGGTTCGCCGACAAAGAGAACGCCATCCGGGCCATCAATGAAGCAGGGCTCTACCAGTACATCGAAAAACCGTGGGACAACGAAGACCTCTTGCTGCACGTCCGCAACGCGGTCGAGGAAAGAAGCCTGCGACAGCAGTTGAGCGCCAAGCTCGAGGAACTAGATGAATTGATTCGAGAACACACCGATCTTTCCGACCGCCACAGTTATCTCGAACGGGAGTTGGAGATGGCGGCGCGGGTGCAGCGAAGTTTGCTGCCGAGAGAGATGCCGCAGATTGAGGGGTTCCGTTGCGCACAGTACTACCAACCGTGCGACGCTCTGGGCGGCGACTATTACGACGTAGTCCAGAATCCTCGTGGAACCATTTTCTTGATCACCGATGTGACCGGTCACGGCGTGCAGGCGGCGCTCACCTCGATGTTGATCAAAGCGAGCTTTCACGACGCGGCCGCGCACGCGGAGACGCCGCAAGCGCTGCTGCAAGAGATGAATGGGCGGCTGCACCGCTTTCTGCCGTCGGGCATGTACGCCTGCGGCACGATCGTGTGGGTGCCGGCGGGCGAACCCGGCCTGAGCGTGAGCAATGCCGGCCTGCCCTATCCGGTCGTGCTTGGTAGCTCGCCGAAGCGCTTTGACGAGATCCCGGTTGGCGGACTGCCGCTGGGCATGTTCGGCACCGAGGTCCCTATTGAATACGACGCCCGCCAACTGACCCTCGACCCAGGCGATGTCCTGTTAATCGCCTCCGACGGGCTGGGCGAGATCCGGCCGAGCGGTGACGAGCAGTTTCAAGACAAGGCGCAACGTGCGGCGTTCGCCGAGCTGACGGGCCGCGACGGCCACGAAGTGATTCAAGGCCTCGTCGAACGAGCCCGCGAGTTCAACGGCGGCGATCACTATGACGACGACATCACGTTGCTGGCGATCACGAAGACCTGAGGTCTAGCCGACGCTGAAGCTTGCAAGCCGGCTGAAATAGGCTTGCGTTGAGCCGCCTTATAGTGGTCCCATTTGTTTGGGCTCCCGCTCGCCCCCACTCGTGGCTATGCACTACTTGAGATTCCTCGACGGCAGCGTGGACCCGGCCACGGCACTGGCCGGCAGTTACCATCCCGGGCTCGTGGCGCTGTCGGTGTTTATCGCCTCGATGGCGGCCTATGCCGCTCTGGGGCTGGCGGGACGGATGAGCGCCTCGGGCAGGACCTCCGCGCGGAGGGCCTGGCTGATCACCGGCGCCGGAGCGATGGGCGCCGGCGTGTGGGCGATGCACTTTATCGGGATGCTGGCGTTCCAGTTGCCGATACCGGTGGCCTACGACGTAGGCGTCACCATCGCCTCGGTCGTCCCGGCCGTGCTGGCGAGTGCGGTCGTTCTGCTCGTCATCAGCCGCCGCACGGTCAGCGGCCCCCAACTGCTGCTCGCCGGAACGTTCATGGGGTTGGGCATCGGCGCGATGCACTACACCGGCATGGCGGCCATGCGTCTGGCGGCGGAGATGTACTACGACCTGCTGCTGTTCGCGGTCTCGATCTTGGTGGCAGCCCTGCTGGCAACGGCGGCCCTGTATCTGAACCTGCAGTCCGGCGACGGAAAGGGGCGGCGCGAGGTCGGCACAGGCACCCAGCGAACCCGCATCGAAGCCGCGCTGGTGATGGGCTTTGCCGTCTCGGGCATGCACTACACGGCAATGGCGGCGGTGTCGTTCTTCCCCTCGGCCGACCTCACGCCTCCCGTGGGCACCTTGGACCCCACCCTCTTGGGGCCGCTGGTCGGCGTGGCCACGATGCTGCTGCTCGCGCTGACCATTTTCGTGGCGGTGGTCGACACCCGGCTTAAGGCCGCGGCGCACTCGGTGCGTACGACCCGCGCCCGCATGATCCAGGCGATCGAGAGCATCTCGGAAGGCTTCTCGCTCTATGACGCCGAAGACCGCCTCGTGCTCTGCAACAGCCGCTACCGCGAGCTGCTTTACTCGGGCAGCTCGATTGTCTCGCCCGGGGAGACGTTCGAGAAGATCATCCGGCGGGCGGCGATCCGTAACATGATCCCCGACGCCCAGGGGCGGGTCGAAGAGTGGGTCGCGGCGCGCGTGGAGCGGCATCGCCGCCCGCAAGGGCCCTACGTGCAGCAGCTTGGCGACGGCCGTTGGATTCAGATCAACGAACGCAAGACCGACGAGGGCGGTACGGTCGCGATCTACACCGACATCACGGAGCTCAAGAAAGCCGAGTTGGAGTTGGCCGAAGCCCTGGAGCGCCTGAAATCCACCCAAGCTCACCTGGTGCAGTCAGGGAAGATGGCGGTATTAGGCAAGATCACCGCGAGCATCGCTCACGAGATCAACAATCCGATCGGTGTCGTCAGTAGCTCCGCGGACAACTCCGAGCGATGCATCAATAAGATCCTCGCGGCAATCGAGAGTAGCCGCTCGCTCGACGAGATGCGCTCAGATGAGGCTTTCCGGCGGTCGCTGGACATCGTCCGAGACAACAGCCGGGTGATTCGCGACGCGACCCATCGCATCGCCAAGATCGTCAAGAGTCTCAAGAGCTTTACCCGGCTCGATGAATCAATCCTCCAGGGTGTCGACTTGCACGAGAGCATCGACAACACCCTGGCCCTGATTGAGCACGAGATCCCCGACGACATCCGCGTGGAGAAGAGCTTCGGGGACCTGCCTCAAGTGGCATGCAACCCGGCTGAGATGAATCAAGTTTTCATGACGCTGCTGACGAACGCGGCCCAGGCCATCGAGAACGACGGCGCAATCACGATCGAGACGTCACCGCGTGGCGAGAACGTACAGATTAAGATCGGCGACACCGGCAGGGGGCTGCCCGAAGAGCAGGCGGCGAAGCTCTTCGACCTCGACTTCACGACGAAGGGTTCGAGAGTCGGCGTGGGCTTGGGGCTGGCCAACGTCTACAACGTGGTCAAGAAACATCACGGTGAGATTAGCGTTTCGAGCGAAGTCGGCCAGGGAACGGAGTTCCTGATCACGCTTCCAGTCATTCAAGTGCAAGGCGCGGCGGGCTGACGAGGGCGTTCACAAGGAGCGCGCCCAGTCAGCCCAGTTGTATCAGCCCCAGGTGTTCATTTCCGCCAGCCATTCGCTGGGGAAGTCCATACTTTCGGCGGCGAGGGCGTTGTCGAGATGGGCTTTCGTGCGCACGCCGGCCAGCACCGTCGAAACATCTGGGTTCTGGAACACCCATCCCATCGCCAGCCGGGTCATGGGCAGGCCGGTTCGCTCCGACAGCGCACGTAGCCGCTCGACCTTCTCGAAGTTACTCTCGCTGAAATAGATGTCAGCGTGTCCCGGGATAACGTGGAAGCGTGTCCGCTCGGGGAAGGCATTGCGGTCGGGTGTGTACTTTCCGGTCAAGAAGCCGGCCCCCAGCGGGCTGTAGCTCATCACCGCGATGTTGTGTTCCCGGCACAGCGGCAGGGTCTCCTCCTCGATGTCGCGCACGGCGAGGTTGTAATTCGGCTCGATGACCTCGAAGCCGCGCAGGCCGAGCCGTCGGCCGGCGTCGAGGGACTCGCGGAGCTGTGCGGCGTCGTAGTTGCTGCAGCCGGCGAAGCGGGCCTTGCCCGAGGTGACGGCCTCGTCCATGGCGGCGACTCGCTCGTCGACCGGCGTGTCGGCGTCGAAGGAGTGGTACATGTAGATGTCTACGAAGTCGGTCTGCAGGCGCTCGAGGCTGGCGTCGATCGCTTCGGCGACGTGAGCGCGGCTATGGTTGGTGGTCACCTTGGTGCAAAGCACGATTTGGTCGCGGCAATTGCGAGCCTTGAGCCAGCGCCCGATGATCATTTCGGAGGAGTGGGATTCGCCGCTGACCTCGCGGTCGTCATCGGTGCCCAGGTAGGTGCGCCGGTACTCCTTGGCTTGGGCTCCGCCGTAGGCTTCGGCGGTGTCGAACAGCGTGACGCCGTTCTCGACGGCATGGTCCATGATTTCGAAGCAAGTGCCTTCGTCGATCTCACGGCCGAAGGTCGTGCAGCCGAGGCTGACGCGGCCGACGGTGAGGCCGGTGCTGCCGAAGTCGCGCTGTTCCACTTTGCGGAATCCTCCAAGACGGCGATTGCGCCTCAACCCCCCCTACGCTGTTACGGCGAGGTGTCCACAGAGTAGCGCACGAGCGGCTTGACGTCGTCTGGCAGCCGTTCGTAAACGTCGCGCTTGAGGGCGGGCACGCGTGAGTCGCCGCCGTCGTTGGCTTCGACGATGTCCTGGTGGTCGACGGTGCCCGGGCGTAGCGTATCGAGATTGAGCCACCAAGGTGCATAGCGGACGAGTACCCCTACACGCGCCACGTCGCTCACGTTCGGGGCCTCGGCGTGCCAGAGGCGCGCGTCGAATACGGCGATGGTGCCGGCCTTGCCGGTCAGCCGGGCCTCGCCGGGATACGGCTCATCGGGACTCACGTCGGTCTCGCCGCTCGGATTCCCGCTGTTCTTATGGCTTTGCGGCACGACGATCGTCGCGCCGTTTTCCTCGGTGAAGTCGGTCAGCATCCAGAAGCTCACCAAGTGCATCACAACGTCGGGGTAGGGCGCGGGGACGTGCG
The DNA here is from genome assembly GCA_047516085.1 of Bryobacterales bacterium. GTDB lineage: Bacteria > Acidobacteriota > Terriglobia > Bryobacterales > UBA6623 > JAKZVK01. The sequence goes on along the minus strand of JAKZVK010000522.1, from coordinate 4,289 downwards.
CTTGGCTGTTCTGGTTGAAGGGCCAGTCGGCGTGTAGCGGTCCGCGCGGGAGCCCCGGCGCATTGACCGAGCCGGTGAGCATCGAGATCCGCACGTGCGGCCCGAAGACCGCCTCCGCCAAGCCGAGCACGCGTGAATGGGCGAGATACGGGGCTAGCGACTGGTTGACGCGGAGCAGGCCGGGCACGTAGCCCTTGGGCGGTTCCAGCAGCGAGTGGGCCAGCACGTCGCGCTTCACCTCTTCCCCGACGCGATCGATTTGATCCGCCGGGATGACGTTTTCGATGTAGCAGTACCCCTCGTCCGCCAAGTGACGACGTAGATGGGTGAACTCGCTAGTGCTTCGATTGGCCGGGCTGCTCATGGGTGCGTCCGTGGTCAAGGCCGTGCCCTCCATAGCTTGCCACAGGCGGGTCTGGGACGGCGGAGGCGGGTGCGTGTGGCCGAAGTGGCGGGGCGAACGCAGCAATCCGCCCCTACGGGAGCCATTTAGCCCACATTTGGCCCGCATTTAGCCCGCCGGTGGCGGCGGGTCGGGGTTCTTCGAGACCCGGCCGGTGTAAGCTTCGTCAATCGAGACGTTGTTTGCCTCGAGGGTCTGCCCCGTGGCGAAGTTGAGTTCGGCGCGGGCGGTGACGTAAGACGTCATGGCGTTGATCTCGGTGATCCGGGCGGTGGCAAGGTTCTGCTGCACTTGGACGATTTGGAAGTTCGTGGAGTTGCCGAGGGCGAAGCTCCGTTTTTCGGCATTGAGGAGCTTCTCCTGCAAGCTGCGCGCTTGCCGTGCCGCCTCGTAGCTTGCGCGCGCTTCCTCGAGCCTCACCAGCGCCTGCGCAACTTGGGCCTTGACCTCGTTCTCCTGCTGGCGCAATTGCAACTCCGACCGGCGCCGGGCAAGAAGCTGGTCGGTCATGTTGGCCTGGGCCTGGCGGTTCTTCAACGGGATATTGAGTTGGAAGCGGACGCCGTAGTCGGGAAAGTTGCGCCGGAAGATCTGTCCGAGGGCCGTGCCTAGACCGCCCACAAAGAAGGGGTTCGGCTCGCCCACCCCGGGGATCGACACAAGGTCGGGGTTGACACTTCCCGCCAAGGCGTTGTTGGTCGCGGTGCCAACGATGTCGAGCGTCGGCAGCATCGCGTTTCGCACGCCTTTGATGCGGATGTTCGTGTTGGTCAGGCCGATCCGTGATTGCACCAGCGTGGGGCGAGACTGCAGGGCCAGGGCTACCAAATCCTGCAGTGGTTGGATCCGTTCCACCTCGGGAATCGAGACGCGGTCGGTGGGCGTGATCTCGACCGAGGCCAGCGTGGCTCCCGAAGGGCCGTTCTTGCTGATGGACTGCTTGAAGATGATTTCCTGCTCGCGGAACGTTCGTAGCGCCTGCGAAAGCTGGTTGCGGCTCGACGCCACTTGCGCCTCGGTGCGCATGACCTCGATGCCGGCCAGCAGGCCCAACTCGACCTTGCGTTTGTTGTCACGCAGCAGATCTTCAGAGAGCTGCAAGTCCCTGCGTCGCGCCTCTACCTGGGCCACGAAACCAACTAGGCCCCAGTACTGATTCACCACTTGGTTGACGGTGCTGAGGACTTGCTGCTTGAAGGTGAGGTCGGAAATCTCGCGATTGTTCTTCGCGACACGGATATTGATCGAGTTGATGCGCCTTCCAAACCCCTGCGTGAGGCGCTGAGTGATGGTCAGGTCGGCGCTACTCGACAGAATCGGATTAAAGTTGGTCCTGACGTTGTTTGTGTCTTGGCCGAAGTTGGAGAAGCCAAGCTGGAAGCTCGTGCCCGTCAAGAAGCCCTGTGAATAGGTCAACTGCTGGTTGTGGAAGTCTCGAAGGATCGCCGTGCGGCCGCTAATGAAGTCACTGACTTGCGGATTGCTGTTATGGCTCCAACCGAGACTGGTCGTCAGAGTGGGGTCGAGGTTAGCGACGGCTCCAACCCCCCCGCCGGTCACGGCGCCGATCGCTTGACCGGCGGCTTGCGTGATCCCTGTCGCTTGGCCGGGCACCTGGCCCGCCGTACCCACGGCGGAGGCTCCGGTCGACGCGGTGCTAACCCCTGTTTGCGCGCTCTGGGCGATGCCGCCGCCGCGCGTCCTGAGAATGTCAACGTCGGCTTGTAGCGGAGTAAACCTGGCGACCGCGATGTCGAGGTTGTTCTCGAGGGCGAGAGCGATAGCATCAGCGAGCGAGACATACAGCCTGCCGTCGCGCACGAGCCGATCGATGCGAGGGGAATCAGCCAAATCGACCGGCGCCACTTCGCTCGGTTTGTAGATGGCGAAGTTTGGGAATGTTCCGACGCCTTTCGAATAGCCTCCGCTCGTGCCGATCTGGGCGGCGAGGGGGGAGGCCGCCGCGGCCAGGGCAAGCGCGAGGCAGGGTCGGGTCAACTTCTTCAACGACATGGGATTACTCCTCGGAACGGATTAGGGGCCAACGGTAACATCGAGCACGAGAGTGACAGAGAATACGCACCAGAGCCCGAGATGTTTCCCCACGTGCTGGACTTTGCCGCACGCCAGGGCTGACGCCGGCCGGCGCGCGGACGCCGAATCTAGACTCTAGAGGCCGAATACGTCGAACTGCAAGCACCTTTCGTAAAGGTTAGACGCTCAGAGTCGCAAATCGTTCGGGATTTCTGGTCGGAGAATGCCGAGGAGCCTGTGCCGGGGTCGGCTGAATCTTCTAGGCTCGATGGCAAACGCGGGAACTCCACTTGTGTTGACCGCCTCCGGATTGGGACATAGAAGCTCGCTTGGCACCGAGAGATGGCTCAACGCGGGCTCACGCCCGCGGCTCTGAATGGTGGGTCGGGCACGGTCACGTTGGACCGGGCGTTGAGCGATTGTCGAAGGTCACGTGAGGATTGGGCTCCGTTTGACCGCCCCTGGAGGCCACTCTATACTGATACACACCCGCGATGCCCGACCCCTTTATTCACCTGCACTGCCACACCGACTACTCCCTTCTCGACGGCGCTTGTGAGATCACCAGACTGATGGATTTGGCCGAGCGGCAGGAGATGCCGGCGGCCGCCATCACCGACCACGGCAACCTGTTCGGAGCCGTACAGTTCTACTACGAAGCCACGAAGCGGGGCATCAAGCCGATCATTGGGTGCGAGGTGTATGTTTCGCAAGAGGGCCACACGACCCGCAGCGAGACCGACCGCTACAACCACCTGCTGCTGCTGTGCAAAGACCAGGAAGGCTACCGCAACCTCATCAAGCTGGTCTCGACCGCGTTTCTCGACGGCTTCTACTACAAGCCGCGGATCGACAAGGACCTGCTCTCGCTCCATCACAAAGGGCTGATCTGTACCTCGGCCTGCCTGCGTGGGGACCTGAACGAGGCGCTGCTGCAAAAAGGCTATGAAGAGGGGCGCCGTCTGGCCTACCAGTATCAAGACATCTTCGGCAAAGACGATTTCTATCTCGAAGTGCAGGACCACGGGCTGGACCTCGACAAGCAACTCATACCTCAGCTCAACCGCTTGAGCCAGGAAACCGGCATCCCCCTGGTCGCGACCAACGACGCGCACTATCTGACGCGCGCCGACGCCAAGGCGCACGACGCGTTGCTGTGTATCCAAACCGGCAAGACCCTCGACGAGCCGAACCGCATGCGGTTCCAGACCGAGGAGTTCTACCTCAAGTCGCGCGAGGAGATGCTCAAGACCCTCGACGGCAACGAAGACCCCCTGAACCGTACCTGGGAGATCGCCCAGAAGTGCAACCTGAAGCTGGAAAAGGTCTCCAATTCATTTCCGAAGTTCGAGGTGCCCGCTGAGCACTCCACCGACAGCTACTTCGAATGGGTCGCGCGGCAGGGTTTTGAGAAGCGCCGCTCGCGGCTCGAAGCGCTCGCCGGCCGGGGACGCCTCAAGCGCCCGCTGCCGGAATACACCGAGCGGCTCGAGCACGAGATGCGCATCATCCAGCAGATGAAGTACTCGGGCTACTTCCTGATCGTGTGGGACTTCATCCGCTACGCCAAGTTGCGAGACATCCCCGTCGGCCCCGGACGCGGCTCGGCGGCGGGCTCGCTGGTCGCCTACGCGATGGACATCACCGATATCGACCCGCTGCAGTACGGACTGCTGTTCGAGCGCTTTCTGAACCCCGAGCGCGTGGACATGCCCGATATCGATATCGACTTCTGCATGCACCGCCGCGGGGAGGTCATCCAATACGTCACCGAGAAGTACGGGCGCGAGCAGGTGGCGCAGATCATCACGTTCAACACGATGGCGGCGAAGGCGGCAATCAAAGACGTGGG
>JAKZVK010000521.1:0-3829 GCA_047516085.1 Bryobacterales bacterium | reverse complement strand
CGCCCTTGGCCCCTCGCACATCCTGGTCTTCGGCGGAGACGACGGCAAGCTGTTCGGGCAGCAACTCGGCGACGACCACCCGGGCTTCCCGCGAGACGTTCTGGCGTATCACACCATCACCGACACCTGGACCCCGGTGGGAGCTATCCCCGAAAGCCTGGCCACAACCAACGCCGTCCGTTGGAACGATCATGTCGTGATCCCAAGCGGCGAAGACCGCCCCGGCCATCGTTCGCCGTCGGTGCTTGCGGTAACGATCGAAGCAGCCTCGTCGAGCTTCACGACTCTGGACTACACACTTCTTGGGATCTATCTCGCCGCGCTGGTCGTGATGGGCATTTACTTCTCCCGCCGCGAGAAATCGACCGAGGACTACTTCTTGGCGGGCCGCCGCATCCCGTGGTGGGCTGCCGGCGTGAGCCTGTTCGGCACGCAGTTAAGCGCCATTACGTTCATGGCGGTCCCCGCAAAGGTCTACGCAACCGACTGGACTTATCTCGTCAACACTCTGGCCATCGTACTGGTCGCACCCCTGGTCATTTACTTCTACCTCCCGTTTTATCGGCGTCTCAATCTAACCACCGCCTACGAGTACCTCGAACGCCGCTTCAACGGTTTGACCCGAATGCTGGCGAGCGCGGCTTTCATCCTGTTCCAGTTGGGCCGTATGGCGATCGTACTCTACCTGCCGGCGATGGCGCTCTCGACGGTGACGGGCGTCAACGTCTACATCTGCATCCTCGTCATGGGGGTCCTGAGCACGATCTACACGGTGCTGGGCGGCATCGAGGCCGTGGTGTGGACCGACGTTCTGCAAGTGTTCGTCCTGCTGGGGGGCGCGCTGTTCAGCCTCGCGATCATGATCTTCCACCTGGAGGGCGGCGTCGAGGCGATCTGGACGATCGGCATGGCCGACGACAAGTTCCGGCTCGCCAACCTCACCTGGGACTACACGACCACCGCCTTGTGGATCATGATTGTCGGCAACCTGTTCATCAACCTGGTGACCTATACATCCGACCAAGTGGTCGTGCAGCGTTATCTCACAACGAAAGATGAGAAGGCAGCCGCCCGCTCCATCTGGACCAACGCGATCATCACCGCGCCGACGGCACTCGTCTGGTTCGCGCTCGGGAGCGCGCTATACGCTTTCTACAAGACCCAGCCCGAGTTGCTGAACCCGTCAACGGCGAACGACTCGATCTTCCCCTACTTCATCGCGCAGCAGTTGCCCAGCGGCGTGACGGGCCTGGTGATCGCCGCCCTGTTTGCCGCCTCGATGTCCTCGCTCGATAGCAGCCTCAACAGCGTTTCGACCGCGATCGTGACCGACTTCTATCGCCGCTTCCGGCCCAACGCCTCCGACCATCGCTGTTTGAACCTGGCGCGCTGGTTGACAACGGTCCTGGGCACGCTCGCAACCGGCGCCGCGGTGATGATGGCAGGCTACGAGATCCTCTCGCTATGGGACTTTTTCAACGTGCTGGTGGGTTTGCTGAGCAGCAGCATGGCGGGGATGTTCGTACTGGGCATGTTTACGCGACGGGCGAACTCGACGGGGGCGATCGCCGGCTTCGTGGCAGGCGCCGTGGCGGTCTACTTAGTCCAGAACTATACGGCGGTCAATTTCTTCCTCTATGCAATGGTTGGGCTTCTCACGTCCTGCGCGGTGGGGTACGCGGTAAGCCTCGTCACGCGGTCGCGGCCAACCGACCTCAATGGGCTGACGGTTTATACGCCGCGCGCCGGGCCGTAGCGGTTCACCCTGCCAGTCCGGGGTCAGCCCGTGGCAAAGCGGGAGCGGCGCCGTTCCAGATGTAGGGGCACGGCATGCCGTGCCCGGCGGCGTGCTGATCTGCTCTGGCGGCAAGGGGTGCAACGTGCTCCCCTACCTTGCTTAGGACCGCAAGGCGTCCTGGATAGCCGCTTCGGGGATGGCACCGTGGCGGATGATCTTCCAGTCCGGGTCGGTGATGTCGACGGTGGTGGCGCCGGAGCCGGCGATGGCGCCGGTATCAAGGATGAGGTCGACGCGGCCGTCCATCTGGCCCAATACTTCAAAGCCACTGCGGCAGGTTGCCTCGCCCGAGCGGTTGGCGCTGGTGGCGATGATCGGCGTTTCGAGAAGCTCGATCAGCCGGTTGGGCACGACGGCGGGACTTTGCCGCACGGCGAGTCTGCCGGTGTGCCCCGTGACCTTGAGCGGCAACAGAGGTGACGCGGGCACGATGATCGTTAGCGGACCCGGCCAGAAACGCCGCGCCAGCAGGTAGAAGCGCGCGCTCAGGTGGGCGGCATAGTCCTCCGCCATTTGCAGCGAGTCGACCAGGATGGGCAACGAGCGATGCGGCTCGCGGCCTTTCGCGGCATACACCGATGCCACCGCCTGCAGGCTGAAAGGGTCGGCCACCATCACGTAAAGCGTGTCCGTCGGGATGGCCACCACCTTCCCGGCGCGGATCGCCTCGGCGGCTTGCTCGATCGCAGCATCGTCCGGCGTCTCCGCGGAGATCTCTGTAAGGTGGGTGTACAAGAAGTTCCTTGAGGGTCGGCCGGCGTTAGCGAATCAGACTCGCGCCAGCGGCCTGCAATGCGCCTTGCTCTGGGCCTTCCGCCGCCACGCCTGGTTCGCGAACCACGGTGGAATGGTGATGTGTGAAGGAACGTGGAGTGCGGAACTTGACGGAATCAACCCCAACTCGGATTCTACCGCAGCCGCGCAGCGTCGCTGGGTGAAAGGCCTTGGCCCAAATCCGTAGGTGAGGATTTTAACGATTGCTTGAAGCTCCGGTCCGCCGCAGGTAGTGGCTCAGTTTCAGCCACCGCTGTTACGGAAATCGGATCCGCCATCCACGATGGCTGAAGCCGGCTTGTGGGAAGGACGCTGAAGCGCCCTGGAGAGGAGCGAGCGACCGCGCTGAACCGGCCGTAAACGACCGGCCTACAACGCGCTTGGCGCGGAAGTCGCCTTCAGGCCGCCTGAAGGCGGCTGGGAAACAACCGTGGCACTGCTGCGACGCCACGAGCAGCCGGTATAGCCCCCAAAGCGCGGCGGACTTTAAGCTCACCCACCACCCGATTTCGGTCGTGTCACGCCGCAAAGGTGACTCTCGTGAAGACAGCCACCGGCGACCCATTGGTTTGGCTCCCGTTTCGCAGCCTGCCCCCACTGCTCCGTGGTAAGTTGGAGGTGCGTGGTTGATTTAGCCCTCGAAACTCGCCGGCTTCAACAAGTGGGGCTCAATGCCTACGAGTCCCGCGCCTACCTGGTGCTGATCGGTCATCAGCGGTTCAAGGCGCTCGAGGTGGCCGGCCGCGCCCGCATCCCTCGCCAGAAGATCTATGAAGTCCTCGACAGCTTGATCGAGAAGGGCTTCGTCCAAGTTGTGCAAGGCAAGGCCAAGGAGTACTCCGCGGTCGAGCCCAAGCTGGCGCTCGAAGGCTATTTGTTCCGCAGGAAGCAGACCTTCGAGAACGAATGGCAAGACCGTCACGGGCTCGCCCACCAAGTGATCGACGACCTCGCCAGTGTCTTCGCCGACGGCAATCAAGGCCGCGGCACTCTCGATTACCTGAGGATCGTAACGGACACCGGCCAGATCGCCGAGGAGTACCATCGCTTGCTCGTCCAGAGCGACGAAGCGTATCTCGAGTTCGCGCGCCCGCCTTACGCGGTGGACCCGGTCCGTGAGCCGATGCTCGGCCCGCTGATCGAGAAGGGTATGCGGTGCCGGCTGCTGTTTGAAAAACAAGCCGCGACGCCAAAGGGCGAGCAGAAGCAACTCAAGGCCCTGGCGAAGGCCGGTGCGGAGGTGCGGCTCGCTGACGG
>JAKZVK010000520.1:0-5126 GCA_047516085.1 Bryobacterales bacterium | reverse complement strand
GTGCCGAGACGATCTGTCTGCGGCGCGAGCGGTCGTAGAAATACAGCGCAACGAGAAACGTGCTCAAGGGGATGAGGACGCTCAAGAACTCGAGAAGCGTGAGGTTGAGCAATCCCATGAAAGTTGAGACCGGAAGTCTAGTGCAGACCCACCGAACCAGCGCCCGCCAGCGCACCGTAGAGCGTGTCGGCCAAGTCGAGGTCCGTCGTCAGATGGATGTAGCGGCCGCTGTTTCGCAACGCCGTGTATTCGATCGCGCGGCAATGTGCCCGGTAGGCCTCGGTGTACTCTCGAATCAGGCGCTCGTCGACGGTCAGTCGCACGGTCTCGCCTGATTCCGCGTCCACCATATCGAATTCGCCGTGCCACGAGGGTTCGTCATCGTCGGGTCCCGCCACTTGGATTAGAAGCAACTCCTGGCCGAAGTCGCCCAGATACTGCAAAGCGCGCGGTACGTCGCCCTCGTCGAGAAAGTCGGAGAGAATGATCGACAGGCCGGGCACCGGGGACCGCGTCAGCAACTCGCGCACGGCGGACTCGAAGTCCGAGGCCCCGCCGGTCGCGAGACCACTGAGGAACCGCGAGGCCGGGGCGAAGCGGTGCCGTCCGCCGCCGGCGCGAAAGTTCTCACCCAGCCGGTCAGAGAACGGCTGGACCACGATCGACTCGAGACGCACCAGGCCGACGTAGCAAAGCGCCGCGGCCAAGCGGCACGCGAACGCGAACTTCGGCTGGCCGGGTCCGCCGGGCGAGGCGCCGCAAGCCATCGACTCGCTGGTGTCGAGTAGCAGCCGTACGGGCGTGCGCGGCTCGGTGCGGAACATCTTCAAGAAGAGGCGCTCCAGCCGCAGGTACGCCCGCCAGTTCACCGAGCGCAGGTCGTCGCCTTGGTGGAACTGCCGGTGGTCGAGGAACTCGTGTCCGACACCGGCGTAGCGTGACACGTTGTGGCCGCCCAGCAGCCCCTGAAATGACTGCCGCCAGCGGATGGCAAGCCGCTCGAGACGCTCCAACGTCTCGCGATCGAGCAATGGTGACGGCGCTTGCACGCCCTTCACTCTAGCAGCAGGGCATGGTTTGGAAGTGCCCCTCGCGGGAGGTGTTGTGGCTTCGTCCCTGACTCTTCCCGCCGCTCATCTAGCCTCTCGCCCCGGAGGGGCCGAAGGATAATAGCCCACGGTTTCAACCGTGGGTGGGGGCGCAATCATGCTTTTAAGCCCTGGAGGGGCGGCGGAGAAGTCAACAGGTACCAGTCGCCCAATCCACCCTATTGACTAGGAACTGGGATGCCAAGCCGCGCAGCGGCGCCTTAATCCTAGCCCCGGGTGTGAACCCGGGGTACGTGCCCATCCTCTAAAGATGGGGGGCCTGGGACCGGCGTCCGTGGACGCCGGTCCCAGGCCCCGGAGTTCTTCGGAGGGCTCTGCTTCCTGGGGCTCACGCCCCAGGCCGGCATTAAGAAAACCACTCCCCACACCAGGCATGGCAGACTCCTGCCCCGTCACGAATCACGGATCACGAATAACGATTCACGAATCATCCCCCCACTCCTCCAACGCGCGCCGCACCTGGCCGGCGTTGGGGTCTTCGATCTGCTCGTAGATCGCCAGTGCGCCTCGGGCGTGCTCGATGGCCTTCGCCCGCTCGCCCAACTCGTCGAGCGCCAGGCTCATGTTCCAGAGTGCAGTCCCTTCGCCCCGCCGGTCGCCCGTCTCGCGCGCGATTGCCAAGACCTGCTCGTAGTACTCGATCGCCCGCCGCGTCTCCCCCAAATCGGCGTAGTCCAGGCCCAGGTTGCCGAGCGCCTGCCCTTCGGACCGCCGGTCGCCCGTCTCGCGCGTGATCGCCAAGACCTGCTCGTAGGACTCGATCGCCCGCTGCGTCTCCCCCAAAGCGGCGTAGGCTATGCCCAGGTTGCCCAGCGCAGCCCCTTCGCCCCGCCGATCGCCCGTCTCGCGCGTGATCGCCAAGTGCTGCTCGTAGGACTCGATCGCCCGCCGCGGCTCCCCCAACTGACGGTAGGCAACGCCCAGGTTGTTGAGCGCATTCCCTTCGCCCCGCCGGTCGCCCGTTTCGCGCGCGATCGGCAAGCGCTGCTCGTAGTACTCGATCGCCCGCCGCGTCTCCCCCAAATCGGTGTAGGCAGTGCCCAGGTTGCCCAGCGCCATCCCTTCCCGGTCTTTGTTCCCCAGCTTGCGGGCGGCCTCGGCCGAAGCTTCCAGCCAGCGGATCTGTTCGCGCGCATGCAGACGCAGGTTTAGTATGTTTCCAACTATCCCTATCAATGGGTACTCTTCCGCCATTGTGGCGGCTCGATCGTCTGACTCAGCGTGCTTTGCCGCCCACGCTTGCCCCGTCTCGATGTGCCCCCGTTCCCGATCGAACAGCCGCAGCCCTTCGATCACACCCTCGGCATCTCGCAGGTAAGTCGAGCCCGCTTCACCGGCCACCTTCAGGTAATGCTCGGCGTGGCGCCCGGCCGCACCGTAAGCCTCTTCGTCGCTCCAGCCGTCCCGCGCCAAGTCCCGCATCAGGTCGTGCAGCCGGAACCGCTCGTCCTTCGCGTCATAGAGCACCAGGCTGCGGCCCACCAACGTATCCAGCTCCCCGTCCTCGAACTCCCCCACCGCTTCGGCCGCCGCCCGGTCGAAGGGCGCGGGAAACACCGTCAGCGATCGCCAGCGCACCACCAGTTCCGGGGCGTCGCGCTCCAGCGCCTCGACGCTGTCGGCCAACACCGCCGTGACGTCGCGTTCTTCAAAGCGCAACGCCGAGCGTTTCTCTTCCAGGCGCTCCAGGTAGTCCGCCACCGACAACGCAGGCGACGCGGCCAGCCGGTTGCCCGCCACCCGTAGCGCCAGCGGAAGATCACCGCACACCTTGGCCAGAGTGTCGACCTGTCCGTCTTCGGCGGGCTTGTCGTCCAGGATGTCTCGCAACAGCGCTATCGACTCGGGCCGTCGCAATTCGTCGAGATTCACCCGCTCGACACCCGCCAACACCACCGTCTGCCGCGACGTGACCAGTAAAGCCGAGGGCGGCTTCGGTACGAGCGGCCTGACCTGCCTGCTGTCTTTGGCGTTGTCGGCCAGCACCAGCACCGACCGCTCCGCCAGCAGCCCGTGGTAGAGCCCGGCGATCTGCTCGGGCTTGTCGGGCAACTTCTGCTCGGGCTCGACGGCCAGGATCACGTTGCCCATGGCCTGCTCCGGCGTAACCGGCTCGGCATCGAGCCCGCGCAGGTTCACCAGCACCTGCCCACCGGGATACATCTCGCGCACCTCCCGCGCCACGTAGTACGCCAGCTCGGTCTTGCCCACGCCGCCCTGTCCGCCGATGGCCGTGATCGCCGCGCCCTTGCGGTCACGCAATCGCACGATGAGTTGTTCGGCCTGGTCTGTTCGGCCGGTGAAGTCGGGCACCGGGTCCGGCAGTTGGGGAACAGTGCTCGCCCGGGCGGCCTGAGCCGCAGCTTCCGCGTTGTTGCCCTTACTCGCGTCGATTCCCGTTTTAGGCGATTCAGAAGGTTGCTGGTCATGTCTCCCGAAAACCCTGCGGAGCCAACCAAGCCCCATCTCCTCCAGATATTTCTTCAAACCGAGATAAAACGCAATCCCCAGCAACACCAACAACACCGTTGGAATTCCCAGTAGATAGAAGAGCCAGCTTTCCCCACCCGACATGCGCTCACAGTGTAGAGCAAAGCCAACGTCAACCGACCACGGCCGTACACCAAACGAAACCGAGCCCCGAACGCCAGTGAGGGGTAAATCCGTCCCAATGCAAACCAGGCCACCCGACTCACCACCAAATCCCTTCCCTTCGCCTGTTCAATCACAGATTTTAAAAAAACCTTTCCCTCATCCCTTCAACCACTTACCCCTCCAACCACCCTGCCGCCCCACCCCCGGCCCGTATACTGGGGGCGAGGAAAACATTGGCTCAAACCTTCAAATCCAACAAGGCAATGGTGGGCGCAGGTCGCGACGGCGCACAACCCTGTCCACCGTGCCCCAACCGGTCACCGATCCGCACCGGTGCCATGCGAGGTGACCCATGAGTGAGGAATCCTTACAAGCCCCTATAGAGAGCGGGCAAAACAGGACAAAAGCGTACAAAAACGGACATCGCGGGCCGCTATTCGAGCTGCCCTCACCCTCCCGCGACCGGGAAGCCGGCGACCAGGAGGAACCGGCGCTCAAACCATCGCAGGAACAGGCCCTCTCCGCCCTACTCACCTGCCCCACGGTCAGAGCGGCCGCCCGCCAGGTCGGCGTCCACGATCGCACCATCCGCCGCTGGTTGCAAGACGACAAGCAGTTCCAAAAACGACTCCGCCAACTGCGCAACGAGGCCCTCGGGCAAGCCTCGACGCACCTCCAACAAGGGGCGACCCAGGCGGTCAGGGCCATGTACGACCTGATCGGGTCCGACCAGCTCATCGAAACCGGCCGTGCCACCCTCATCCGCACCGCGCTCGACTTCGCCTTCCGCTCGGGCGCCTACGGCGACTTGGCCGACCGCATCGCCGACCTCGAAGAAGTCGCCCCCGACGAAAAGAAATGACGCGAAAAACGTAGGGGCACGGCATGCCGTGCCCGCGCCGCGGCCCACATCCGCGGCCGCAAGGGACCCGTGAGGCGTTTCGGCCCTGGCCAATGACGGTAGGACGAAAGCGCAAAACTCAGAAAGGATGCAAAATGACCCGACTCTACTACCACCCATTCCGGCGTCAGGTCGGTGACCTCGAGCGGCGTTACCACCCCGAGTTGAATCCTATGACCTTCTTCTGCTGGTTCGATGAAAACGACGAGATCTTCGAACTCTTCGGCCCCGGCTTCAGTTGGTCGAGGTCCAAAGACGGCGGCGATCCGCCTGAAATCACCGACGAACTGGTCGACTCCATCCGCGCTGGAATGGCTTGACGATGACCGTAACCCGCAACCGGCCTGCCGGGCTCGGCTGCCAATGTAGGGGCGGACCGGTTGTCAAGTACCCAGACATCGTTTCCAGGTGTTCACAAGACATCGTTTCCACCCTCCGTTCCCGGTGATGGGGGCTGCGAGGGCTGCTGGGGCTGCGGGTTGGCGGTGGAGGCGCCGCCGCGGGAGCCCGTAGGGCGACCA
>JAKZVK010000519.1:0-2958 GCA_047516085.1 Bryobacterales bacterium | reverse complement strand
TCACCGTACAGTGAGTTTCGTGCCGGTGCCGGTCCCTCCGTGTGTACGATCCTGGACCGTACGCTGTAGAACCGCCTCACCTGGTTGTAGGTTCGTATCTGCTCCGTGGCGTCGGCACCCAGTAGCCGCGCGGCCCGTTTGGCGAGCTCGTGGCCCGTCTTGCCTCCGTAAAAGATCTCCAGTGCTATGGCGACATCGAAAATGCGGTCTTCCTCACCGAACCGGCCGCCTGGCCGAGAGAGTGACGCGGCAAGCCGACGCATAGCGAGCGCCAGGGCGTGCGGGTTAACCGGCTTCGCGTACCAGTCGCGGGATAATGCGACGAAGGTTTCGGCGCCGCTCTTCGACAGCTCTCGGCCCTTGGGCCACGCGTCTGACACGAACCCGCCGGAATCCCGATTCCAGTGCGCGAAGTTGGGGTCGATCTCCTGTATCCATTTGGACAAATGGACATAGCGCGTGCGGGACAACAGCGGAGCCCGCCCTGCGATTGAGAGCATGTCGACCAGGAACTTGGCGTCGTAGAACCATCTTTCAAGGCCGATCCGGTAGTCGGTCGGGAAGCGGTACCTGACCTGCATGTCTGCCAGGCCCGAGTCCTTCTCAGGCGGCCCGATGCCGGGCCCGAATTCGAGGCTGCGCACGAGCGCGGCGGCGTTCGGGATGGTCGTCTTCTGAAACGGCTCGGGCTCCTCGGGGAGGTCAAACTCGATTCTGGCATCCTCCTAGGGCGCGAGGTAGGCACCCCTTCCGAGATCGACGCGCTCCGCCACGATTAAGCCGTGGACGACGATGATCTCGTCGGCAGGGATGCATGCATTCGCCGAGTCCGTCAGGTACCGGTGCATCCGCTGGGCCGCCTCTTCGCCCCCTTCCTTCACGGAGAGCTTGGCCAGGCAGTTCACAAGCCATGTCAACTCTCTCCGGCCCGACCGGTTCAGAGTGCTGACGTCGACCGCCTCATCCCGTCCGGAGTTGACGAGCCAAGGCTTCAACAGTGCGTGTTCCCGCAGGATGGCTCGTGCTTCCGCGGGATCGGTCCTCACCCAAAGGTGCGACTCGTTGAACTGTTTCCAGGCGGTCCGGTCCCTTTTCGCCCGTGCCGCGAGGTTCCGATACCCGAGCCGAAGCGCCGAGTCGTACTCCCCGATTGGACGAATTCCTGTCGGCATGGGTGGAATCGGTGAGTACTGGGGCGTCGCATTCGCCGCGACGTCTTCCAGTGCAGTGCCCAGACGCCTGATCCAAGCCGCTTCGTCGAAATCCGTGTCTGTCACCTGTGTCCTCGTCGGGTCGATGCAGTGCCATTGCTGCTTGTGGTGTGCCTCTCCCGCTGAGAGTGCGGAACCCCTCTGCTCAGCGGCACTCAGCGGCGGCTTCAGCGGAAGCCTCCACCTTCCGGGTACCCCCGGTCATTGGCGGTTCTTGAGTGTTTGGCCTCTTGGTGTATTCTTCCTATTGTTGCCGCCAGAGGCGGCGTGTGGTGGCCACGTACCCGACGATTGTGCTCCCGTATTGAAGGCTCGAGACGGCAAAGCCGAGAGACGCCGTCGTCAGGGCGAGGACGGTGTTGTTGACGAAGCCCAATTGGGCGACTGTGTGCCCTTGCCAACGAACGAACCGGGGGTTGGCGCGGATGTCCCGATAGACCGCTTTCAACTCGATGAAAACCAATGGTAGGCCGTTTACGAAGCACACAAGATCGGCGCGCCGGTTATAGTGTGGCACGCGCACGCCCTGTATCTTCAACTCGCGCACGGCAAGGAAGCGGTTGCGAGTGGCGTCACGGAAGTCGATCACGTGCGCATGTGCGTGCCGGGTCTCGCCGCTCGCGTCCCGCCACCCCACCGGCACCCCGCCGCGGATGAAGCCGTAGCACTCCCGGTTGTGCTGGATGAGCGAGCGGGCGAAGTCAATCCTTTTGATTTTATCGATCGCCTGCTCGCGCGCCGATTCCGGAAGGTCCGGGTTCAGGCGCGTGAGCGCCGCCCACAGGTCGCGCTCCAGCACCACGGCGAGCTCGGATGCGGACGATCTCAACTTCGAGTTACTGTCCCATATCAGCCCGATCGTACATCTCGCAGCTCTTTTTGTTCTGCGCGCTCAAGGAGGCAGTCGAGCACTTCAAGCAGCCTTGATGCCCAGGAAGACCGGGCCACCGCCTGCCCAGCACCGGCATGAAATAGTCGCTCGACGTGAGCTTCGAGTTGGCGCGGAGGTTGTCCGCGGCCTCCCAGAGGTCGGTTTCTAGCTTCTCGATGTCTTTGAAGGCGTCGCTATTCATGCCGTTCCGGGATCAGGCCGTTCTTTTCGCCTTGATACGTTCGCGGGGTTCTGTCAACTTATCATTCGACGGCGGGAATCGATGCCTCACGTCGCCAGTTGATCAGGCTGCGGTGACCGCTTCCCAAGTTGCGAAAGAGCGAGGCCACAGCAAATGGTGATGAGTCGATTTCATTAGGTGTCTTCTCAGTTGGAAGAGATTTTGACCCAGGCCGTGGACAGAGAGGATCGTTGAGCTTGCACAGGCGATCCCGTCCGCGTAACGCAAAGACCCAGTCGCAATGCAGATCGCCGTCTTGGAGGAGCCCTGTTGATTCCCAAGTTTTTTGGTCACTACCCTATACCCAGGTAAGCGTTCGCGTCCCCTGGGCCAAGCCCCCGGAACACTCGGCGAGCCATGTGACGGTCTCGCACCCTGCGAGGTAGTCATTCCAGACGTAGCATTACCCATACTGTTTCACCGACCCGCTACGGTTGCGCCACATGCTCGTGTGGGCGGTCGGGGATCCCGGCGCTTTGGGCCGCACCACAATATCGACGTCGCGGCCAAGCGCGTTCAGAAACTCGAACAGCCGGCCGAGAGAATAGTTGCCGGAGCGGCCGTTCATCAGTGCCGAGACATGCGGCTGCTGAATGCCCAGAATCTTTCCAGCTTGGGTTTGCGTGAAACCGCGG
>JAKZVK010000518.1:0-9223 GCA_047516085.1 Bryobacterales bacterium | reverse complement strand
GAAGAGGCATGACGTCCCGGCCCACCACCGGGCAGCGGAGGCACTGGACAAGTACGTCGAGGCGGCCGAGCTCGAGGAGCCGAAGGCGACGCTCTTCCAGAGCGTGGAGCCGGCGGGGCGCCGGCTGACGGGACGGGCGCTGCAGCGGCGGGTGGTCCTAGCGATGATCAAGCGGCGGGCCGCTGCCGCGGAGCTTCCGCCCTCGACGTGCTGCCACACGTTCCGGGCGACAGGGATCACGGCGTATCTCTCGAACGGAGGAACCCTTGAGCACGCCCAGCAGATCGCCGGGCACGCGTCACCGAAGACGACGAAGCTCTACGACCGGACGGCGGATACCGTGACGGTCGACGAGATCGAACGCATCGTGATCTGACGAGGCCTAACGCGCCCTGGCGGAAGGGCGATGTGCCCGTCGTCTGGAGCTCGACCGCCTGGGGCCGCAACCTCGCTCATCTGGTCAACACACCGGTTGGCCCAGGCCGCGATGGCTCACCGTGACCGCGTCCCCCCCCAGACCCAATCCCCTCGACAACGATAGCCCACTCTCCACCAGCTACTCTATGCCCTGAGGAATCACCGTGCCCGACAATTATTGCATTGGCAAACTCTGCTTCGTACCGCTCGACCCGACTTCCCCCCACCTTTTTACCTTCTCCGATTTCCTCGCGGGCTTTGCCCTCGTCGTCCTCACATGGACCATCGCCGACGTTCGCTACAGATTCCGAGTAGCCACTGCACCTATACCGTTGCTTCGTATCACGTTCGCTGTCGTTGCCGGCGTCGGCGTCCTGACGCTCCTCACTGACCTCTGGCGTTCTCACGCGTGGTTGGTTCCTCAAGGCTCCCTTTTGACCCCTGCCGGTTGGCAGGCTCTGCTCGCCGGGTCTTTTCTACTGACATTTCTATCCTGGGCATGGTTTGCCTTCATTCATCCTCCCCGATATGGCCCCGCCAACGCCCGCCGCTATGCGACCGTTCTCTATCGAGCCATTCTGAAGGGAAATCCGTCCGAACTGGCGCTGGTCGCCGATGAGTTAGCCCTGTCCGCCGCCGCGCTCATTCGCTACGCGACGGACCGCCGAGAGCTCCAGCAGCAGAGCTTTAGGAACCGGCTCACCGCCGGCGCTGACAAGCCAGAGGAGGAGGACTACAACCCCAGAAAGGTCACTGCCTATGCCAATGACATACTACTACTAATCGGCGATAGGCGGTTCTGCAGGGTAATCGTCGATGCTTCCCCCGGCACTGCTCTAGCTATGTTTCTCAGTATCGCACGAGCCAAGAAGCACGGGGTGCCAGTCCAGACGTTTGCCAAGAACATCGTTAGCGAAGCCATTATGAACAAGAACTCCTTTCTTTTCCACGAAGCGGAGGGGTACGAAACCGGATTGATGGGATATCAAAAACCACTGAGCCAGGCAATGTTTGCAAACCACACGATGGTGAGAAGTATTGGAACTCTACTAAACATTGATTACCGCGAACACCAGAGCTGGGAGTCCGCCCAATGGGCGGCCTATTGTCGTACCGTCTTGATGACTCTGCGCGACTACGTCGATGAGGCAACCTGGAATTACTCACCCGTGCTGTCCAGCGCCTTCTCAAATGTCAAGTACGCGGTCATAGACTTGTACCAGCTCGACGGGATGGCGGACCGAGCGTGGAATCAGGACGTCACGCAGAGACTCCAGGTCGCCGTCGACTTCATCGAGGACGCAACCAAGCTACTCGACACCCACGGGATTCCGCCTCCACTGCCGCTGCGAGTCCGACGTCCACTGATGACGACAAGCATCTTCGATGATGTCGCTGAATTGGTTGTCGAGATCGTCTTCTCTGCGGCGGCTGTACGATCACCAGCGGATTTGTGCTGGTGGATTCAGCACAACCTGCTTTGGCACAAGTTGTTTAATTTTGGCAATCTTGACAGCCCCGCAGGCCGAGTCCTCAAGTTTAAGGTCCGCCGGCTGCTATACAACGACATTTCCGAAATGAAACGCTTTCCAAACTACAAGGGAGCCAAGATCCTAGGATTCTGCCTAAACGTCATGGGCCTTACGCTGAGGACAGAGGATCGCAATCGTGATAGTCTTGCACTTCAGAAGGCAGTGTTATCGTGGACCAGGAAGAACTGGGTATGGTTGCATTCATACAATCCGCGGGTCGCTCAAGCGAGTCTTGTTGACGGCCTCAGCTACGACTCCGAGAAGTACCAGTTGGTCAAGACGTATCCGGCCCAGGGGCTTAGGCAAGAGCCGTCCTACGTCTACCTGGATTTGGACCGCCCTTAATTGGGTCTGCGCGGGAATTCTGTTGCGTTTATGAAAGAAACGCACTCATGCTGGAACATCGTAAACGAGGGCTGTAAGAACGCTGCTCTAAATTATATTGCTATCTTTATACTGGCCGCGTGAGGCGGGACGTCGAGCTAGAAAGCGAAGGTCTTCGTTGCGAACCCCTCGGGGGCTGCCGCAGCGGGCCGCGCCCGCGCGGCTGAGTGGCGAGGATGGCGGCCTGGCGCGAGCGCCGACGGTCCGCCGGGAGCCGGCCCGGGCTGTCCGTTCCCCCCGGGCGGGGGTTCGGCTCGCCGGCGAGGCGGGCCCGGAAGCACACCGCGGCACCCGGCGAGGCGCTCGCCAGCCAAGGTTGCCGCCCCGTCCCCGCCGGCCGCGGTGCGCAAAGCGGCGGCCCGCGCTCGATGTCCTCCAGCCCGGTCCGAGAACCGCCGGCACCGCGGCTCGCCGGCGGCAGGGTCGGACGATATGGCGTGCCGAGCGTGGCTGGGGTCCAATAAGCGGTCATGTGTTAACCAGCAGTAGCGGTCTGAGTGCGGTTCTCGATGCGCCGTGGGGCAACTGCCGCACCCCGGTCAGTCAACCTTCCTCGCCCAAGTTCTAGTCGCTAATCGCTCACCGCTGCCTCTATCAAGGCGATTGTCTCACGTACCATGTGTCTGCCGCCGTTCATCGCATCTAGCACTTCGTCCAGTACCGCACTCACTCTTTTATTCGCTACATTCAATTCCCTCGTCATCTTCGGTAAGCCTCGCACCGCGCCCTGAAAAGTTATCACGCCATCAATAGCCGGGTCCAGACTGTCTCTCAAGCCACCCAAGTCGTCAATAGCCTTCGTCAATTGCGCATCTCGCTTCGGGCCCTCGGGGATCAGCCGCGCCGCCTCCCGAACTGCAGCGACAGCATTGCTAAGGGTGCTTCGAAAGCTCGGCAGGTCCCTGGTGAGTTTATCAGAGAAACAGTTCATATCATCTGCTGCTTTCCCAAATAACACCCGGGCTTCTTGTCGCGAGAGTTGTGTCCCGCCAGCTACGGCATCCGACATTTCTTCCGTACGTTGTCGCATTTTGCCACCGACCTCCGCGATTGCCGCCCCTAGTCGCTCCGTAACCTCCCGCGACTCAGTAAACTGTTCGTCTGCTCTATCAACGTAGTCCAAGAATCCTAGTTCGCCACCATCATCCTCAGCGGGGTCATCGGTGGATTCATGATCGTCCGCCGTCGTCGTCTCCTCCGCTGGATTCGCCGCTGCTGAGCCGTCGTCTACCTGAACACTCAGCTCCCCATCTCCTGTCGCTACGAGCTCTTTTACTTGCTGCCCGAGGTCCAGCCTAAGCTGGCGCTCAAATTCTTCGCCAGATTCGAAGGCGCCGTAAAAGACGCCCTCCTGCTGCAGCCGTTCACGAAACGCTTTGACTTTTTGCAGTTGAGCCGGCTCAATAGTATTAGGTGCCAGAGGCTCCTCTTTAAAGTAGAACAGGATCTTCACGCTCCTGCGATTATTCTGGTAGCGAGTCAGTGCCCTGTCGAACTCTTCCTCGGTTCCGGACCCCGCGCGCGGGGTTTGAGTGCCAAAGCGCGCCCACATCACGCCGAGGAAGATATCGCAGTCCGGTAACTGACGATTGATGACGGCTTGCGCATCCGAGCCGATCCCCGGACTAGCATGAGTCTGCCAGTCGACAACTTCGAGCCTTACTCCTTGCAGCGCACCCACGCCACGGTTTACCTCTTCCACAGCGCTGCGCACAAGTCCCGCCTCGTCCTGTACGTCGGTCGGACAAGCCAGGAGCAGGCTGAACACGCGATCATCTCTCGGCATTGCAATAACCCCCAACATCCATCGTCTTGCGTGGAAGAAACTTTGTTGCGTGGAAGCCAGACCGGGGAATGCGACCGCGTCGTCTTGCAGCACACCTCGGCCGCTGGCGTACATGACGCCGAGGTTGTTCTGCCCTCTGGCGTCACCCTCCTCTGCTGCGGCGCGGAACCAGCGAACGGCTTCCTGCTGGTCCTGGAGCGCCCCCAGCCCGTCGGCGTTCCCCCTATTCTACCTGTCAGACCCACATTCCCTCTTGGGGTTCGGCCGGACGCCCTCGTCGGAAGGCCTCGCAAAAGCCCGCAGCACCTCGGTGGCGGCCTGCGAGGGCCCGACGGCCGCCGCCGCGATCAGCCCTCCGACTCCATCAACCCCGGGACAGCGCGCGGCCTTGTCGACGGCCATCCCGCCGCCCGCGAGCGACTGGAACGCCCACGCCGCCCGCTCAGGTCGCCAAGCGCGACCGCGGGCTGACCGGGCGTTTCGGGGCGGCGGACCCAGCCGCCGTCCTCGCCACCTGCCAGTGTTGAGCGGCGGCACTACATTGACGAGCATTCTACAAGGTGCGGCTACAGCCGGGTTTCTTGAGGCGCCCGATCGGTCCTGAGTGGCACCGTCCTTCGCGGTTGCGTTCGAGCACCGGCTCGCGCACCGCGCGGTAGGGCAAGGCGTGCGTCCCCCTGCAGCCGGTGCAGATGCCGTTCGAGGCCCGCGATCGGCGTCAGGTTCACCGGGGCCCGCGCGTCCCGGTGCAAGAGCCGACGCGAAGACCGGCAGCCAGCCGCTCGCTCCGCCGCCTCGACCGCGGCGTCGCGGCCGCTCCCCGACGGCATCTCGAGGCGGACGATGCCCGCCCAGGGGCCGCCCACGGTCCGGGGTCACCCACCCGCAGGTAGCAGCCGTAGAGAGCGTCCTTCATCGCGAAGAAGCTCCCGGCTCTTGCCGGCGTACCATGGCAGCCGCACCGTCGGCCGTCACGGGTCAGCTTTTCGCAGTGTCATGATCTGTCACCGCGTCGTCGTATGCCCGCAGGCGTCAAGACCGCGGGCATACATCACCTGAAGCGGATGCAGAGCCCCACTGACCCGGCAGACCGGACCGGGACCATCGGCGTCGAGGCCTTCGACGCCGCCTACGGGGCCGGTTTTCCCAGGCGTCGGACGACTCGCCGCACGCCGTCGAGTGCGAGCTGGTCGAGGACGGCGGGGCGTTCGTCGCGCACCGGCCGACCGACACGGACCGTCCCCGCCGCGTCGCCTTCGTCGACGGCACCCTTACGCACCGAGGCGCGGCTGAACCCGGCACCGGCCCCGACGGCGAGGTGAGCATGGGCCTGGCGGGAAGCTGGGCGGCGGGGGCGGTGCTCGTCGATGGGGACGAACCGGCCCGCTTCGACCAAGTGACGACGAGGCGCGCCGTCATCTTCACGGGCGGCCAGCCCAGTCCGGCTGCCCGACCACCGCGACGGCTGGCGCTGGGAGCCGTACGCGGTCGACGGGTCCGACGTCGACGCGGCGCGTCAGCAGCTCCAGCGCCTGATGCGTGGACGCCGAGGCGGATATCGCCGAGGCCCTCTCAAACGACGGGTGGCTGCCTGCCCGTCATCGGCTACGTGAAGACGCACCACCGCCGCATGCTCGCCCGCGAGCACTGGGTCAGGGTGCCGGAGCTGACGGCCGGGGAACGGTCGGAGGAGCCAATGGCGCGGAACGGGCGCGGCTACGTCGAGCGCGCTCGTTCGTTGGCTTCGAGGTATTCGAGCACCAACCGCACGTCCCCCGCGTAGAAGAGACGTGGGGACCTCGGCAATCGCTCAGCGCGTCGACTTGGCGGCGCAGGCGTTGGGCTGCCGCACCCGGCGTTCCCTGAAAGTACTCGTAAGGCATGTGCAGCCTCTCCAGAGCAGACGGTACCACGACTATAGCCAGGCGCTCGACCTACTTCCAGGTGCTCGTCCGCTACAGGTCCGTCGGCCTGGGCGAGACCGGTCTGCACGTCGGCCTCGGCGGCGGGCTGTGGGAGGCGGTCGACGAGGGACGGCTTCTTCGACTACAGCTACCTCCAAAGGGCGGCACCACGAGTCAGGAACGTCCAGTTCCCGGCCCCCCCAGTGTCAAACGTCTCGGGAGGCCGCCGCTATTCCGCTGGCACCTTGGCCCTTGGGCGGTGGGTGGGGAGCAGCGGTTCTTCGAAGAGCACGTAGCTGAGTCATCCGGTAATCACCGTATGGCTTGAGTCTCCAGTATGTTGTCGTGTCTTTGACGCTTCGCGTGCGGACGCTCTCGCCAATGAGGCCAAGCGCACGGAACTGCACGAGGCAGGTTTCGATCTGATCGTTACGAAACTCAAAGTCGTGTAGCTGTTTGCCACGCATGCTCTTATGGTTTTCAAAAGCATCCGTGGCACGTCCTTCGAAAAAGTTGATAAATGCCTCCTGTAGAGCGTGTTGTGAGCACTCGTTGATCATCTTTGGTGCGACAGCTGCGAAGATCTCATCCCACGCGAATGATAGTTGCGCATTGAAACTTTGGGTCTCGAACGTTATTGGTTTCCGAGTAGAGAATCGGAAGTGTATTTCTAATTTATCGGCACCCTGGGACAAGTCGTCGGTGCCTTGCGGAGGACGAGTCTTGTTGGCTTCAGCGCTTCGTTCTAGTTCCGCTATACGGTCCCTAAGCTTCAATATCTCCGTGATAGTGGTTTTGGAAGGAATCTCGTCCGCGCGTACCCACCCGGTAGCTGGATGGCGCTTTACGGCAGATGTTAATCCGACGATGACATTCGTTTTGAGCTCGTCCGCAGTTGTCCAGTAGACGCATGTATGGCGTTTCTCGATCTTCTTGCGAAAATTCTTAAGCTTTGCCCAAGACTCGGTGTTAGTTTCGGTCTTGTCACGGGGAAGGTTGTCTGGGTTCTTATGGAGAAGAGGAATGATCCATTTTTTTGAAGCAACGGCGTAATCATATTCTTTCTCAGTGTAACCAATACCCGTATCGTCTAGGGAGCCGTATCGACCGCCAATAATTAAGACATAGTAGTCGGATGCATCGATAACGTCTTTAATGAGCTGCCACGCGGTCTCGTCAGACGCCGGAAATAGTTCCATACCGGCCGGCATGTGAGAAATTTCCAAAACGGCTTTGAGAACCGCTTGCCGTTCCCCTATAAGGTCTCGAAATGTTGAGCTGATGAATACTTGGTATCGCGTGTCCATCTCTTTGTCAGCTCGTCTGTCAGAATGTGGACGGTCATTCCAATTCTATTCAACGGCGCCCCTGTCATAACCGTGCCCGGAACGCTTCCATGCAGTCAAAAGGTGATGCGCAACGGTGCGTTGAGAGCGGGACATGTCAGGGGCATTCTCCTTCTTCAGCGTCCCCGTCCGCTCCAGCCGACTAGCAGCTAGCGGCCTGTCTCGTCAGTCGTTCCGCGCCGGCTCTGGGATGGGGCGTGCTATTCCGAGGTCCGCTCCCGCCTCTTTGCGTGGCCTCTACTCTACCAGAAGCCGGCGC
The DNA here is from genome assembly GCA_047516085.1 of Bryobacterales bacterium. Classification (GTDB taxonomy): domain Bacteria; phylum Acidobacteriota; class Terriglobia; order Bryobacterales; family UBA6623; genus JAKZVK01. Next base: position 1,595 of record JAKZVK010000518.1, on the reverse strand, counting down.
CGTCTTCTGGACTTGGGCGGCTCGGGGTCGCCCCACGCGCAGGTAGCAGCCATAGAGGGCGTCCTCCATTGCGAAGAGGCCCGACCGCTCCCCGGCCGTCAGCTCCGGCACCCTGACCCAAGTGCTCGCGGGCGAGCATGCGGCGATGGTGCGTCTTCACGTAGCCGATGAGGGGCAGGCCGCGGCGGTGCCGGATGCTGTGCAGGGGGCCGGCGAGCACCGTCAGCCACCCCTCGTTCGAGAGGGCCTCGGCGATGTCCGCCTCGGCGTCACGCATCAGGCGCTGGAGCTGCTGACGCGCCGCTTCGACGTCGGTGGCCGTTTCCAGCGCCAGCCGTCGCGGTGGTCTGGCAGTCGGACGGCCCGGCCGCTCGTGAAGATGCCCACGTCGCCGTCGGCGCCGGTGCGGGTACGAACGCCCCGCCGTCCTCGACCAGCTCGCATTCGACGGCGCGCGGCGAGTCGTCCGGCGCCTGGAAGCCCGGCCCCGTAGGTGGCGTCGAAGGCCTCGACGCCGATGGTGCCGGTCCGGTCTGCCGGGTCAAGTGGGGGCTCTGCATCCGCCTCGAGGTGCGATGCGTGCCCGCGGTATCGACGCCTGCGGGCATACCCCCGGGCCGAGCCGGCGGCCTGGCCGCGGCCCGAGGGTAGGTGGCGAGGAACGGTGGCGAGGTCTCGGCCACGAACGGGCGGGCTCGGCAACGCTCGAACCCTGACGCCGCGGGCCCCTCTACCTGGAACCCAACGCGAACACGATCAGCGGTTCCTGCGGCGAGCCCCGGACTGGGCCACGACCGCGGCGGACGGCCGGGGGGCGACCGACAAAGTCGTGACCATCACAGGCCCCAAAGCGCTCTGGGCGCACCTTGACCACACGCCTCGAGCGGCTCAGCGCGGCCCCGTGAGGGGCACGATCTGGTGCTGTTGTACGACGACGTCGCTCGCCTGAGCGGAGGGGCGGGCAGCCTGGACCGTTCGGTGCGGGATCGGATTCGCCAGTTCGGGCGCGCGCCTTTCCCACCCGACTGGGTCCCGCAGGACATCCGCGGAGCCTTGGAGACAGGAAGGCGAAACTTCACGGAGTGGAGATATGGGCTCATGGAGGGGACCCGGCCTGACAACGGGGTCCCGAAGGGGCTGTATGCCGTGGCCTTCGGTGTGCGCCTGGCGCTGCTGGAGCGACACCCCAACTTGCCGCAAGACATAGCGCGAGCGGCTGGCTGGTCTCGCTGATCGCGCTCTTGCTCGCCGAGCAACGCCGCGGTCTGCCGGCGCCGGGCTCGCAGAGGCGGCGGCCGCGCTCGAGGTTCCTCTAGCCGGTCCCGGAACCGCCGGCACTGCGCTCCAGCCACCTCCCCGCACCTGTTGACCACGCTTCCCGCACCGGCTGGGGGTGGACGGTGCGGCTGCCATGGCACGGCGGCCACGGCCGCAGGAGGGGGCGGCGCGATGCCGCTGTCAAGCGACATCCGGAATTGACCCCCCGGCGACACCGAAAACTGACCCCCCGAAGAAACGGCGTATGTTGCTGAAGTGGTGGGTATTTCGCTGAACGTGAACACCGATTTCGGCGAACGTGAACGCTGATTCCGGCG
>JAKZVK010000517.1:0-2724 GCA_047516085.1 Bryobacterales bacterium | reverse complement strand
GCTCGTGCGTGAGTCGGTCTGGGACGAATCGCGCGGAGTGCTGCGAAGGCGCTATCGCGCAGGGCGCGCCTCGACCGATGGTTATTGTGAGGATTATGCGTTCATGGTGTGGGGACTGCTCGAGCTCTTTCAGACAGACGGTGACCCTGCATGGCTCGCCTGGGCCCGAACCCTTCAGATGCGGCAAAATCAGTTGTTTGCGGATGAGGCCGGCGGCGGCTGGTATAGCACCACCGGGGACGATGCGTCAGTGCTGCTCCGTGTGAAGGACGACTACGACGGTGCCGAGCCGTCGGCGGGTTCCGTTTCGGCGCTGAATCTATTGACCCTGGCTCATCTGGATACCGACCCCGCCGGTGTGCATCAGGTCGAGGCCACACTGGCTCGCTTCGGGGGTCGTCTGGGGCACGCCGCGAGAATGGTCCCGCTGATGACCACCGCCCTGGCGCAATACCACACGGGCCTGTCTCAGATCGTGATCGTCGGCGCGGCCGACCGGTCGGACACACAGGTTCTAAAACGATGTCTGGCGGCGATCTATCTACCGTTTGCCGTCGCCATAACTGTCGAGCCCGGGACTCGTCAGCAGATGCTCGCCGAACAGCTTCCGTTCACAGGAGCGATGACGATGGTCGACGGGAAGGCGACCGCGTACGTCTGCACGAACTTTTCTTGCCTGGAGCCGACCACTGATCCCGTTCGGTTCGAGGCGCAGCTTCGGAGGCTCCGCACGATCACACCATGACATTCACTGCAGAAGTCTTACTCAAAGGGCACGACGAGGTTGTGGACGAAGTCATCCATCGCGACGGCCCGGAGCCTGCGGCCTGGACGGATGATGATGTCCGTGAGGTGCTCAGATTGACGCTCCGGAGCTTTGACCAGGTTCAGAACCCTGACGCCGAGGATCGAACGGTCTCGCTCCGTGGGTTGAGCTGGATCGTGACCCCCGTGGCCGGGGGTGTCGCGATCGCGATCGAGATTCCGAGCGGAGCGGTGGTCGCGGGTCCGTTTAACGCCGATGTTGACACCTTGACAGCGGCAGTGGCGCGCGTCCTCGCGAGGCCAGCGAGCGGCGAGCCGACCATCCACTAACCTCCGAACTCGAGTAGGCGGAATCACGCCGATGGGCAGGGTCGAGCCGGAGGCGCTGGAGCATCACGATCTTCAGCGGATTTTCATCGCGGCCAGGTTGACGGAAGCTCAGCATGTCGAGGAGATCCTCACGCAGGAGGGCGTCGAGTATGTCGTCAGTGTCGAGCCATTTGTGGCGGGGGTGTTCTCCACCTTCAGGCCAAGAAACGGCGCCGTGTTCTACGTCGTATCGACGCAAGCCGATTACTCCCGTGCGAGGTTGACGAGCGCGGGACTTGGTCGTGGAGTGGTCGCGGAGAAGGCGTAACGCGCCGTAAGCCGAAAGCCGTCAGCGTGGATGGATGCGCAGCTTCGCCGCGCGTTCAGCAGCATAGCCGCCTTGGAGCCAGGCCGCGCGGCTGTTAGCTGTAGTCTGGTTTCGCCGTCGTGACCGGCGACTCGGCCAGCAGCACGACGTCGGGATGATGGCGTTCGAAGTATCGGAGTCCCCACTCAGACTCGAACAGGATCACGCGTCGATCGTGCCGATCGACAGCCATCACGCTCGACCCGCCAGGCGACGGCCCACCGGCACTTCCGAGCCATCGCGCCGCCGCATACCCCACCGGCTCGATCTCGACCATCACACTGTATTCGCTCTTGAGGCGGCTGGCGATCACGTCGTATTGCAGCGCCCCGACGACGCCAACGATTGGTTCTCGGCGGCCCGCCGAGAGAAAGAAGACCTGCATCAGCCCCTCTTCCTCGAGTTGCTGTACTCCCTCGTCGAACTACTTGTAGCGTGTGTCCTTCAGGCGAACTCGGCCAAAGTGCTCGGCCGGGAATCGCGGCAAGTCGGGAAACCGCAGCGCCGGGCCGGAATGGAGCGTATCGCCGATCACAAGTTGCCCGGGATTCACGAGGCCGATGATATCGCCCGCGTAGGCGACCTTGATCGTCTCGCGGTCTCGGCCGAAGAACCGGTACGCACGCGACGCCCGGAGCGACTTGCCCAGTCGGCTATTGGACAGCGTCATGTCCTTTGTGAAACGCCCCGAGCAGACGCGGACAAACGCGACCCGATCGCGGTGACGCGGGTCCATGTTCGCCTGAATCTTGAACACGAACCCGGTGAAACGCTCGTCGGTCGCGTTCACCACGCCCGTATCGCTCAGATGGGGCTGGGGCGAAGGCGCGAACTCGAGAAGCGCCTGAAGAAACGGCTCGATGCCGAAGTTCGTCAGAGCGCTTCCGAAAAACATTGGTGTCTGCCGACCAGCGCGATACTCCGCGAGGTCGAACGACGTGCCCGCCTCCGAGATCACGTCCAGCGACTCGCGGAAGTGCACGTACAGTTCGTCGCCGACCATCTCACGCGCGTCCGGGTCGTCGACGAGCTCCAGCGGGTCTCTCGTAGGGAGGATGACCCGGGCGTAGTGGAAGGTCGGTGGTAACTCCTACCCGATCGTAAGGTTGATCGGGTGCTTGTCGGAAAGGAGAACCACCGAGGAAGAGAACGTACCAGGTTGTCACGAAGCCGTCCACGCTCAGCAGCCGCGAGCTCGCGGAGTTTCTCTCGAAGGACGGTCAGCTCCTGCTGCCGCTCGTCGAGCTCTTGGAGCGGGGCGAGAAGGCCATCGACGAGGTGAT
>JAKZVK010000516.1:0-14298 GCA_047516085.1 Bryobacterales bacterium | reverse complement strand
AAGCGCTGGCGGCTGGCCGAGGTGATTTGGAAGGCGAGCTAGAGGCCCCGGTCGGCAGTGGTAGCACCGCATCGCCGGCAAGCAAACGAGGAACCCTATGATCGGGATGCAAACACGGCTCGAGGTGGCCGACAACTCCGGCGCTCGGCGCCTGCGGTGTATTCTCCCGCGGGGCGGCAGCACCGGGGCCCGGGCCGGCCTTGGCGACATCGTGATGGCCTCGGTGCAGGAGGCGACGCCCGAGTCGACCGTCAAGAAAGGCTCGGTCGTCCGGGCCGTAATCGTTCGCATGCGTAAGGAACGCCGACGCAAGGACGGCACCTACATTCGTTTCGATACGAATGCCGCCGTGCTTGTCGACGAGTTGGGCGAGCCGGTGGGGACGCGCGTGTTCGGGCCCGTGGCCCGCGAGTTGCGGGACAAGCGCTTCATGAAGATCGTTTCGCTGGCGCCTGAAGTGTTATGAGAGTACCGATCACAGCGCCGTGGCGCGGCGGGAAAGCAGCATGACCAAGACGAAGATCCGCAAGAACGATGTCGTGCAGGTCATTACCGGCCGGGATAAGGGCAAGCAGGGCCGGGTGATCGAAGTCGACCGCAAACGCGGCCGTGTTTTGGTCGAGCACGTGATGATGATCAAGAAGCACGTAAGGCCGAATCCGCAGCGGCAGATCAAGGGCGGCATTGCCGAGAGCGAGGCGATGATCCACCTCTCGAATGTGATGATCGTCTCCCCGGAAGGCCGTGAGCGGATTGGGGTCGAGATCGGCGACGACGGCCGGCGGACCCGCATCGGGCGCCGTTCCGGCCAGGTATTGGAGAAGAAGCAATAGTCCGGCAAGCGGCGAATTGTAGACATCATGGCAAGCAAGAAAACAGAAGAGCAAGACGCGCCGAAGAAGAAGGCGGCGAAGCCCGCCGCGGCCCCGAAGGCGAAGAAGGCCGCCGCGAGCAAGGCGGAGCCCGGCAAGGGGGCCGAACAGCCGGAAAAGGCTAAGGCCCGAAAAGACAAGCCGGTTGAGAAGAAGGAAGCAGCGGCCAAGGAGCCTGCACCGAAAGCGGGCCCCCCCCGGTTGAAGACGAAATACAAGGACCAAGTCGCGGCGGCGCTGCAGAAAGAGTTCAGCTACCCGAACCTCATGGCGATCCCTCGGATCGCCATGATCAAGATCAATATCGGCATGGGCGCGGCGACGCAGAACTCCCGCTTGATCGATGCTGCCGTAGCGGAACTCAGCGCCATTGCCGGCCAGAAACCCATCGTGACCCGCGCCCGCAAGTCGATCGCGGCCTTCAAGCTTCGCGAAGGCATGCCGATCGGTTGCGCGGTGACCCTGCGCGGCGACCGAATGTACGAGTTTCTCGACCGATTGATCGGTATCGCGCTGCCCCGCGTGCGTGACTTCCGCGGCATCTCGGACAAGGCGTTCGATGGGCGGGGTAACTATACGCTGGGGTTGAAGGAGCACGTCATCTTCCCCGAGATCGACTATTCGAAAGTCGACCATACCAAGGGCATGAACGTGACGTTGGTCACGACTGCGCGCACGGACCGCGAGTCGCTTTCGCTGCTGCGGCACATGGGGATGCCTTTTCAGAACCAGGTTTAACGGACAGACACTATGGCCACGACCGCCAAGATTGCCAAGGATTTGAAGAAGCCCAAGTTCTCCACGCGCCACCGCAACCGCTGCTGGCGCTGTGGGCGTCCCCGGGGCTACATCCGCAAGTTCGACATGTGCCGCATCTGCGTCCGCCAGTTGGCGCTGCAGGGCGAGCTGCCGGGCGTGATCAAGAGTAGCTGGTAGGCGGTAACGGAGAGAGCGCACATGGTAACCGATCCCATCGCCGACATGCTGACGCGGATTCGCAACGCTGCAGCCGCGCGCCATACCAAGACTGAAGTGCCGGCGTCGCAGTTGAAGACCGGCATCGCCCGCATCCTCAAAGAGGAAGGCTACATCACCAACTTCCGGGTGGCGGACGACGAGGGCAAGCGGACGATCAAGGTGTATCTGAAATACGGCGCCGATGCCCGGTCGGTCATTAGCAAGATCGACAGGGTGTCGAAGCCCGGACGGCGCGTCTACGTCGGAGCCACTCAGATTCCGCGCGTTATCGGAGGGCTCGGGATCAACATCCTGACGACCTCCCACGGCGTGATGACCGGCAAGCAGGCCGGAAAGAAGGGGCTGGGGGGCGAGATCCTCTGCAGCGTCTATTGATCATGATGTCGAGAATCGGACTCAAACCCATCCAGGTTCCGCCGGAAGCCAGCGTCGCTATCGCTGCCGGGACGTTGACCGTCAAAGGGCCTAAGGGCGAGGTGACGTGCCCGGTCCCCGACGGCGTGGAATTCAAGTTGGAAGACGCCGTTCTCAGCGCGAGCCGGCGCTCCAATCATTACGCGGCCCTGCACGGCTTGGCGCGCAGCTTGGCGCAGAACGCCGTCACCGGAGTGACGCAGGGCTTTGCGAAGAGCCTCGAGATTGTCGGTGTCGGCTACCGGGCGCAGGTCAACGGCCGCATCGTGATTTTTAGCCTTGGCTATTCCCACACGATCGAGTTCATGATGCCTGAGGGCATTGAAATCAAGGTCGACGGCCAGACGAAGCTCACGGTCTCGGGGATCGATCGTCAGTTGGTGGGACAGGCGGCGGCCGATATTCGCGCCCTGCGTCCTCCCGAGCCCTACAAGAACAAGGGGATACGGTATGAAGGCGAGATCCTTCGCAAGAAGGAAGGCAAGAGCGGTGCCACGGCCGCGTAGCGGGAGTTGAACGATGCAGCATCGAGTTGATCGAGGCAGGATGCGGCGCCAGATCCATGGGCGCATCAGAAAACGCTTGCGCGGTACGACCGCTCGGCCCCGCTTGGCGGTCTTCCGCTCGCTCAAGCACATCTATACCCAGATCATCGATGACTCGACCGGCCGCACGCTCGTCTCGGCCAGTTCGGTCGAAAAGGGCCGTCCCTTGAAGGCGGGCGGCAACCGGGCGGCTGCCGAAGCGGTGGGCCAGCAGATCGCCCAGCGCGCGGTCAAGGCCGGTATCCAGTCGGTCGTCTTCGACCGCGGCGGGCACCGCTTCCATGGCCGAGTGAAGGCGCTCGCAACCGCGGCGCGCGATGGAGGGCTGAAGTTCTAGCTCGAGGATACGGTATGCGTTCATGAAAGCAGAACTGACAAGACGCCGATTGATGCCCGCCGACACAGCGGACCTCAATCTGAAAGACCAAGTGGTTTCGATCAACCGGGTGACGAAGGTCGTCAAAGGCGGCAAGAACCTCAGCTTCTCCGCGCTCGTGGTGGTCGGGGACCCGGACCGGCACGTTGTCGGCTTCGCCAACGGCAAGGCCAAAGAAGTTCCTTCCGCCATCCGCAAGGCCATCGAGAAGGCCAAGAAGAACTTGATCAAGGTCAATACGCGGGAACACACCATCCCGCACATCGTCCTGGGCCGCTTTGGCGCCGGGCAGGTGCTGTTGAAGCCGGCGCGCGTCGGCAAGGGTACCATCGCAGGCGGAGCGGTGCGTGCCGTGGTCGAGGCGGCGGGTATCCAGAACGTGCTGACGAAATCGATTGGATCGAAAAATCCGCACAACGTCGTCAAGGCCACCTTCGACGCCTTGATGCAGCTTCGTGACAAGGACGAGATTGCCCTCCTGCGGGGCCTCGTGGTTGCGGCGAACTAGGGGATGGCGATGGCGGGGACCTTGAAGATCCGTTTGGTGCGCAGTCCGATTGGAGCGCCGGGCAAGCTCAAGAAAGTGGTGAAAGGGCTTGGCTTGCGCCGCATCAATCAGACGGTGGAGCGGCCGAACGACGAAGCCATTTGGGGCATGGTGCGCAAGATCCCGCATCTGGTCGAGGTGACCGAATGAATCTGAGTGAGATCCGCCAGCCTGCAGGTCAGCGCAAACGTCCCAAGCGCGTGGGCCGCGGGATGGGCTCCGGCATGGGCAAGACCTCTGGCCGCGGCGAGAAGGGCCAGAAATCCCGCGCCGGCTACAGCCGCAAACGCGGTTTCGAGGGCGGCCAGATGCCTCTCGTCCGGCGCGTGCCGAAACGGGGTTTCCACAACCCCTTCCGTAAGGAGTACGCCATCGTGAACCTCTCCCGCCTCGAGGTGTTGGAGGGAGATACATTCAGCCCTGATCTGTTGATCGAGCGCGGCGTTGTCAAGAAGCTCGGTGCCGGACTCAAGATCCTGGGCGGCGGTGAGATCTCGCGCGCCTTGACCGTGTCAGCCCACTGTTTCACGAAGTCGGCGAAGGAGAAAATCGAGGCGGCCGGTGGCAAGGCCGACGTCCTCGGCGGTTAGTTCATGAAGTTCGTCGACGCCCTCACCAACGTCTTCCGGATCCCCGACCTGCGCAGGCGTATCCTCTTTACGCTGGCCATGTTGGCGGTGTACCGCATCGGCGGGCATATCCCCACGCCCGGCGTCGACACCGCCCAGTTACAGCAGATGTTCCAGGCGGCCCAGGGGACGGCTCTCGGCTTGATGAACATGTTCTCGGGCGGACAGCTCGAGAGGCTGACCATCTTTGCCTTGGGCATTATGCCCTACATCACCGCGTCGATCATCCTGCAGTTGATGACGGTCGTCGTCCCTACGCTCGAGAAACTACAGAAGGAAGGCGAGCTGGGGCGCCGCAAGATCACGCAGTGGACGCGCTACCTCACCATCATCTTGAGCATCGTGCAGTCGGCGGGAATCGCCTTCAGCTTGCAGGGCAGCGGGCTGGCGTATGATCCCGGCATCGGCTTCATCGCGATGACAATCGTCACGCTGACCACCGGCACGGCCTTCATCATGTGGCTCGGCGAACAGATCACCGAGCGGGGCATTGGCAACGGGATGTCGCTGATCATCTTCGCCGGCATTGTGGTTGGCCTCCCCGGGGCGATCCAGAACATCTATGAGAACGTGTTCGTGACGGGTCAGTGGAACCTGATGCAGATGTTCCTGATCCTTGCGGTGATGCTCGCTGTTCTCGCGTTTATCGTGTTGGTCGAGCGCGCCGAGCGGCGTATTCCGGTGCAGTACGCTCGGCGGGTCGTCGGCCGACGCATGATGGGCGGACAGTCTACGCACTTGCCGCTGAAGGTGAACTCGGGCGGCGTCATTCCGGTGATCTTCGCGTCGTCGATTCTGGCCTTTCCCCAGACGCTCGGTCTCGTGGTCCAGGACAGTCCGTACATGGACGCCCTGCTGGAGCCGATCGCTTACGGTGAGCCGCTCTACGAGCTTCTATACGTTCTTGGCATCGTCTTCTTTTGCTTTTTTTACGTATCGATCATATTCAATCCCACATAAGTGGCTGACAACATGCGCAAGTACGGAGGCTTCGTCCCGGGCATTCGATCGGGCAAGCCCACGGCCGACCACATCAACGAGATCTTAACCAAGATCACGATGGTGGGCGGACTCTACTTGGCGTTGATCTCGGTCATTCCGGATTTGATGATCGCCGGGGCGAGGATGCACCACTTGCCCTTTATCGGTGATTGGGCCGACTCTACGTTTCCGCGCTGGATTCTCGACGGGTTGAACGTGAACTTCTACTTTGGGGGCACCTCGCTGTTGATCGTCATTGGCGTGGCCATGGACACGATCAATCAGATCGAGGCGCAGTTGATCATGCGGCATTATGAGGGCTTCACCCCTCGGGCGGGTAGGATTCGCGGTCGGCGGTCCTTCGCTTGAGTCCCGAACGGGGCGGGGTCTTCGCGGGTGAGGAGTTTTAAGTAGTCATGTTGGACGGCAGCGCTGAGCCCGACGGCTCCGTGGGCGCAATCATTCTGTTCGGCCCTCCGGGCGCCGGCAAAGGGACGCAGGCGAAGGTCATTAGTGATCATTTCGGGATACCGAAGATCTCCACCGGCGACATGATTCGAAGCGAAATCGAGTCCGGCTCGGAGATGGGCCGGCAGGTGGAAGCGCTTCTGGCGGCCGGGAAGCTCGTGGGTGACGACATCGTAAACCAGCTCGTCGAAGCTCGGTTAGCGAAACCGGACTGCCGGCGGGGGATTCTACTTGATGGCTATCCGCGCACCCCGAACCAGGCCGAGTGGCTAGCGGGATTACTTGAGGAGCACGGCCATGCCCCGGTGGTCTTCGATATCAAGATCGGCTATAATGAACTTGTTAAAAGGATTACCGGTCGCCGGATCTGCACCCAGTGCGGTGCTATCTACCACATCCACTCGAAACCTCCCAAGGTTCCCGACATCTGTGACGTCTGTGGCGCTCGCATCAAGGCCCGGCCGGATGATCGCGAGGAAGTCCTGGAAGAGCGTCTTAGGGTTTACGAGCGCGAGACGGTCCCGGTTGTTGAGGTCTTCCGGCGCAACGGTCGAAGAATCCATGCGATTGACGGCGCTCTCGGGCCGGAGGCGGCGTCGGCGAAAATTGTGGCAGTCTTGAAGGATACCGGCGCGCATGATCGTCCGCAAGAGTCCGAGTGAACTGGAAAAGATGCGTGCCGCCGGCATGCTGGTTTGGCGGATTCTGGACGAGTTAACGAAGATGGTCGAGCCGGGCATCACCACCCTCGACTTGGAGAAAGTAGCGGAGAAACGGGTCACCGAAGCCGGCGCCAAGGCGGCGTTCAAAGGCTACTACGTGCCGGCGGCCGGAAGGCGTTACCCCTGCGTGTTGTGCACCTCGGTCAATGAAGAGGTGGTGCATGGGGTGCCCTCGGTGAAGAGGGTTTTGAAGGAAGGCGACATCGTCAAGGTGGATATCGGCGTCAAGCTCGACGGCTACTACGGTGATTCGGCGACTACCATTCCGGTGGGCGTGATCGCACCCGAGATGGAGAGGCTGCTGAGGGTCACCCGCGAGTCGTTGGATCTGGCCATCGAGCAGATGGTTGCGGGCCACCGGCTGTTTGACGTTTGCGGAACGGTGGAAAAGCACGTCGAGGCGAACGGCTACTCGGTCGTCCGCGAGTTCGTGGGTCACGGCATCGGCACCAAGCTCCATGAGGAGCCGCATGTCCCGAACTATGTGGACTCGAAGGTCAAGAATCCGCGGCTGCGGGAAGGCATGGTCTTGGCGGTGGAGCCGATGGTGGCCATGGGCAGGCCCGAGACCCGCGTCCTCTCCGACCACTGGACGGCGGTCACGGCCGACGGATCGAACGCCGCGCATTTCGAGCACTGCATTGCGGTGACGTCGAACGGCCCCTGGGTGCTTACCCGCCCCTGAGCCGATGGGCTACGCGGCGGACGAAGGGAATGGAGCGAGTGATGGCGAGCCAAGCAGTAGAGACAGCGTTCGAGGCCAAGGTGGTGGAATCCCTGCCCAACGACCTCTTCCGCCTTGAACTGCTTGGTGACAAGTCAAACGTCATGGCGCACGTCTCGCCGCGCTCGGAGAAGGATTTTTTGCGGTTGCTGCCGGGCGACCGGGTGCGGGTGCAACTTTCCCCCCGCGACCCGCGGCGCGGACGAATCGTGAAACGGTGCGAATCATGAAGGTCAGAGCGTCAGTCAAGAGGATGTGCAAGAACTGCAAGGTGATCCGCCGCAAGGGAGTGGTGCGTGTTCTTTGCTCCAACCCCAAACATAAGCAGCGGCAGGGCTAGGATCGCGAGAGAGGCGGAAGAATGGCAAGACTGGAAGGCGTCGACCTGCCGAACGGAAAGCGGTCGGAAATCGCGCTGACGTATCTCTATGGCGTCGGGCGGTCGCGGGCCCGTTCGCTGCTCTACCGCGCCGGCATCGATTTCGGCAAGAAGATGGGCGAGCTGAACGACGACGAGATCACCAACCTGAGGAAGATTCTCGAAGAAGAGGGTGCCGTCGAAGGCGACCTGCGCAAAGAGGTGGCGATGAACATCCGCCGCCTGATCGAGATAGGTTGCTATCGCGGCCTGCGCCACCGGCGCGGCCTGCCGGTTCGAGGGCAGCGCACCCACACCAACGCCCGCACCCGCAAGGGTCCCAAGCGCGGCACGGTCGCGGGCAAGCGCAAGGCCGCCAAGAAGTAGAGGCGGTAAGACGAAAGAGGCGAGCGGATGGCGAAGACGAAGGCAAAGTCCGGCAAGAAAAAGGTCAAGAGCCGTACCAAGAAATCTGTGCCGGTGGGCGTGGTCCATATTCAGGCCACCTTCAACAACACGATCGTGACGATCGCCGATGCCAACGGCAACGTCATCTCGTGGTCAAGTGCCGGCTCGTTAGGGTTCCGCGGCTCCCAGAAAGGCACGCCCTTCGCCGCCCAGCAAGCCTCGGCGACCGCCGCCAGCGCCGCGAAGGAACACGGATTGAAAGAAGTCAGTGTCAAGGTCAAGGGGCCCGGTGGAGGACGCGAGTCCGCCGTACGCGCCCTGGCCTCGGCCGGCTTGAGGGTGCGTCACATCAGGGACGTAACGCCGATTCCGCACAACGGCTGTCGCCCTCCCAAGAAGAGGCGGGTCTGATTTAGGCAAACGCTATGGCCAGATATCGAGGAGCCTCCTGCCGGCGCTGCCGGCGTATGGGCATCAAACTCTGCACCAAGGAGAACTGTGCTCTTGAGCGGCGCAATTATCCGCCGGGTCAGCACGGCAAGACACGGCGTCCGCGTAAGATCATGGGCTACGCCCTGCAGTTGGTTGAGAAGCAGAAGGTACGCTTCGTTTACGGCGTGCTCGAACGACAGTTCCGCCGCTATTTTGAAAGGGCCGGCCGGATGAAGGGCGTCGTCGGCGAGAATCTGCTCTCGTTGCTTGAACGGCGACTCGATAACGTGATCTTCCGGATGGGCTTTGCGCGCAGCCGGCAGCAGGCCCGCCAGATCGTCGGACACGGTCACGTCCAGGTCAACGGCAAGAAGGTGGATATCGCCTCCTTCTCCGTCAAGCTCGGCGATATCGTCGAGATTCGTGAGAAGAGCCGCAAGCACGGTGGAATCGTCGAGGCGCGCGAATACATGTCTTACGCTCTTCCGCCGATGTGGATGGAAGCGGACCGGGACAACTTCAGCGGACGCATCATTGCGCTGCCGAAGCGCGAAGACGTCGCGGAGATTCCCATTAACGAACAATTGATCGTGGAGCTTTACTCAAGGTAAAGTCCTTCTGCCCTACCTAGGGTCCCGGAGTACGCCGGAATCCGGGGAGGAGGACGGTACTCATCGGTACGGAGCTACGCCACCGAGGGGGAAGACGCACATGTGGACAGGATTTCAGAAGCCTAAGCGGCTAGCGATCGAAGGCGAAGGCCTAACGAACACCTACGGCAGCTTCAATGCCCAGCCGTTTGAACGCGGATTTGGCACCACCATCGGGAACTCGCTGCGGCGGGCGCTCCTCAGCTCGATCGAGGGAGCGGCCATTACAGCGGTTCGCATCGAGGGGATCTCGCACGAGTTCAGCCCGATCCCCGGCGTGGTGGAAGACGCCACCGACATCATTCTCAACTTGAAGCGCATTCCCATGAAGCTGCATGGGGAGGGCGCGCGGACGATTCGCCTGCGTGCGACCGAGCCGGGCCCGGTTCAGAGCGGCGCCATCGAGGCCGATTCGGAAGTGGAGATCCTCGATTTGAACCTCTATCTCGCTACCGTCAATGAGGGCGGCATGCTCGATGTAGAGATGCGGGTCAAGCCGGGCCGCGGCTATGTCAGCGCCGAGAAGAACTTCGATGAGGACTTGGCCCTCGGCTACATCCCCATCGATTCGGTTCATTCTCCGGTCCGCAAGGTCAAGTACGCGGTCGAGGCCGCCCGCTTGGGCCAGATGACCGACTATGACAAGCTCATGATGGAGGTCTGGACCAACGGAGCGATCTCGCCCCAGGACGCCATCGGCTTGGCCGCCAAGTTGCTGAAAGATCACATGACGATCTTCATCAACTTTGAAGAAGAAGCCGCCGCCGAAGTGGCTGCCTCCGAGGCCACGACCGACCAGTATCAGGAATACCTCAATCGCTCGGTCGAGGAGTTGGAGCTCAGTGTACGCTCGTACAACTGCCTCAAGAACGCTAACATTCAGACGATCGGCGACCTGGTCGTACGGACCGAATCCGACATGCTCAAGACCAAAAACTTCGGTCGCAAGTCGCTGAACGAGATCAAGGAGATCCTCTCCTCGATGAGCCTCTCGCTGGGCATGCGTTTCGACGAGCGCGGACGTCTAGTGCCGCCCAGCAACCTCGAAGAGAGCGGCGAAATCGAAACCGCTGTTGCGCTCTAGCGCGGAGACTGAATCGTGCGGCATAGAAAAGGCGGAGTCAAGCTTCAGAGGGACGGGTCGGCGCGGCGCGCTTTGTTCCGCGGCCTCACCACCAGCGTCATCCTCGAAGATCGCGTCGTGACGACGGTCACCAAGGCCAAGGCGGTCCGGTCGTGGGTGGACCGCATGATTACGCTCGCCAAGCGCGATACCCTGCACAGCCGCCGTCAGGCTGCTGCTTTCTTGCAGACGCCCGCCGCGGTCAAAAAGCTATTCGACACGCTCGGACCGCGATTCGCCGGGCGCAGCGGTGGCTACACACGCGTCACGCGGTGGCGCCTTCGCAAAGGCGACGGCGCTGAGTTAGCGGTGATTGAAATCCTCGGTTCCGAGCTGAAGAAGCGGGCCGAAGAGCGCCGCAAGCGTCGGGAAGACCGGCTCAAGAAGCAGAAAGAGGACGAGCAGGAAGAAGCCGCCCCGGCCGAAAAAGAGACATCGCCGGCGGCTGCGTCCTCCTCCTCCTAGAGCCCGTGGCGGAGTCGAGCGCGGCGTTGCTCACGAGAATGTAGGGGGTATGGCATGCCGTGCCCGCCTGCCCCAACTTACAGGGTATCGAACAGGGCTTGCCGAGAAACCTTGCTTTCACTAGCGGCTGCTGCTAGCCGACAGGGAGTCGTGACTTCTCTGCCGAGGCTCCCTCCATCTCACGACAAAGCCCTGGGTACCCGCCGGGGCGCCCCCACCCTGGCGCGCGCGGCTCGAAGGCTTGCCTGGGCCCCTCCGGCTTCGAACAGCATGAGTCCCGGTGTCCCGCGGGTTCTGCTTGCAGCCGCGGTACTCTCGATCTCCTTCCTTGCCGCGGCCTGCGAACGTGATCCCGGGGATCGCGTGGCCGCGACCGTCAACGGCTACCGCATCACCTACGCAGAGCTGGATAAGTACCTCTCCACCCAGGATCTCGATTCCACGTCCTCCTCGACCGAAGAGGACAACCGAATGCTGCGGTTGAACCTGCTCCGTGAGCTCATCGACCGGCAGATCATGCTCGACAAGGCCCAGCGCTTGGGCCTGATGGCGGTCGACGGCGAGGTCGAGGACCGATATCAAGACTATCGCTCTCCGTATGATTCCGACGCCGCGCTGGAGGAGCACCTTCGCGCTCGCGGCATGTCGGTGACCGAGCTGAAAAACGAGCTACGCCGATCGTTAACGATCGAGAAGCTTCTCAATGCGGAGATTTCTTCCAAAATCCACGTGGGAGAATCCGAATTACGAGCCTACTACCAGGAAAACCAAGCGAACTTTCATCTTCCGGAGCAACAGCTTCATATGGCGTGGATTCTGACTACCGCCCGGCCCGAAACGCCCGTCCCCAACCGCCGCAACGACGACGCGCAGGATCTCGAGACCGCCCGGCAAAAGATCGAGATGATCGAGCAACGCCTCGCCAACGGCGAGGACTTCGCCACCTTGGCGCAGAACTATTCCGAGGATACCCTCTCGACGGCCAACGGTGGCGACCTCGGGTTCATTCCGCAGTCTTCGCTCGAGCAGATTGATCTCACCTTGCGGCGGGTCGTGGCGTCGCTTTCGCCCGGGGATGTTTCGCCCGTCATCAAGACCGGCGACGAGTTCCGCATCATCAAACTCATCTCAGTCGAGCACGCCGGACAGAGGGAATACTCCGATCCCCATGTGCAGCAGCGCCTGCGCGGCCTGCTGCGGAACCGCAAAGAGCAAATGCTCAAGGCCGCTTACTTGGAAGTCGTCCGCAACGAGGCCGAGATAGAAAACTTCCTCGCCCGCGACGTCGTCAGGGACTTTGGCGCTTCTAACTGATTCGCTGCTTGTGCCTCAAATCCCCTTACGGACGGATCGCGGTCGTGGGTGGTGTCCTAGTTCTGTGTTGCGGGAAACATCGGGAAGCAGATTGCCAGTCTTCCGGGTGGGGCGTCATACGTCCCTCTGGCACCGCTTGGCTCTACACTGGCGGCAAGCGCGGATCTAGCTGCCCTTCGTGTTCTTCGAGGAGGTTGAAGAGAGCGAGATTTGTTCGGCATTGCCTACCTCACAGCGAAGTCCACGAGCGACTCCACCTAAGGCCCTGTGTTCGAACAAGTTAGATGGGTAGGTGCCGATTTCCTCATGCGATCGGGATATCCCGACATCTATCTGTGGACGAGCGCTATGTGGTTCGTTTTGGGGGCTCAGTCTTGCTCGCGGTCGCGGAACTCCTCGTACCAGTTTTGGACGACGCGGATGGTGGGGGGCTCAGCACCCTCCACGCTGTCAGGGATGACAAAGCGCTGCCCGTCGGCCGAGACGTCGTAGGTGTGGGAATCAGAGGGCCGGAAGTAGTCGGACTGGAAAAGCCTGGTCGCCAAACCCACGGAAAAATTCGGCCTCGTCTTGACTGCAACTGCAACCAGCGTCCGACCCTCGACGTAAAAAAGCTCCTTGCCATCCGGGTTCCAGAGTGGCTGGCGGGCACCGTTGGTCGATATCGACCACTTGACATCCCCGCTGGGGAAGGGCGTGACATAGAGTTCCTTGGTCCCCGACTCATCCGAAAGGTAGGCCACAAAGCCCCCGTCGGGCGAAAACTGTGCGTCTTGCACCTTGAATGGCGTTTGCAAGAACGGAACTTCCTCGTAGCCGCTGCCGTCTTCCTTGCGACGGAGATACCAAAGCTCTCGTCCCCCGCTGTTCGCCTCGCCAGACCACCGAAGGTAAAGGATGTATTTGCCGTCCGGCGACCAGTCGGTTGCGGCCTCTCGTGCGGGCGTCGCGAGCAACTGCGTCGCCTCACCACTGCCATCGGCGGATATGCGAGAGATGCCCTCGGTGTTGAACGCCACTTGATCTCCCGAAGGCGACCAAATGGGGGCAAATTCGGGGCCTGGATCGGTTGTCAAACGAGTCTTGATGGGACGGGCGGTGTCATGAAGCCAGATGTCAAAATTCCCCCCTTGGACTCCAACGACCGCCACGCGGCGGCCATCGGGGGACAGGGCCACATGCCACATTCCCTTTTGGGGTTGACCGAGCACCCCGAGCTTTTCACCCTGCCGGTTTCGCCACACGAGCTGAACCTGGCCGCCCTCCGGAGGGTCGAAGTACGTCAACGTCCCGGTGGCCGCAATACTGGCAAATTGTGCATTCCGAGCAATTGGGAAGGGTTCGCCGGTCGATTTCAAGCTGTCGATGGAAAACGGCAAGGCCCAGAGCCCGCCGCCACCGTCCGAAGTTTGGTACACGATGTGGCCGCTCGGTGAATAAAAGGGTCGACTGCCTTCGGCCAGAACCTGCTCGTTGCCGGTGTCGAGGTTGCGCAGTACGATCCGCGGTTCGGGGCGATTCACCCGGAATAGCAGCATGCGCGGACCCTTCGCGAGAGGGAGGAAGTGCGGGTGAGCAAACTCTCCTGTTTTCGCAGCCTCCTCCGGCTCGAACAAAGGTTTGGGCGAGCCTCCCCGAGCGGGGACCTCATACAAGCCTGCCGCAAAGCTGCCGAAAATGATCGAGTCACCGTCGGGGCTCCAGGCGCCTCCGCTTGGGTCTTCCGGAGGCAGTTGGCAAAGTACAGCGACCGGACCGCCCTCGACAGGGACTTTCTTGACGTCTTGAGTCGTGGTGAATCCGATGAAATCGCTTCCAGGCGACCAGAAAACCCACACCCTAACGCCTTCGGTTCCTTCGATCTCTCTGGGGGCGTCGCGATCGAGGTCCTGCACCCACAGTTTGGTGTTCGGCGGCCGTCCCACCGTGTAGGCAATGTGCCGGCCGTTTGGAGAGATGACGGGGCTCGAGACATCGACCCCGGGCGTGAAGGCGAATCTCAGTACGGAGGCATCCGCCGGCCGGCCGGGGTCGCCGGGCCGCCCGACCCACATCCCAATGATGATGCCAACGGCAAGCACGACGAGCGCCGATATCGCGATTTGCAAGAAGCGTTGTGGGCGCTGAGGAACCGACTCGGGCACGGCGTGTTGTTCAGTTCCATGACATCGTTTCCAGTTGTACACGAGACATGGTTTCCACCCAGCCGTGGGCTAAGGTCGGACGAAGGAGTCCTCCCGATGCCCTTTCGGAAACTGGAAATGAAAGAATCTAGAATGCAATTCGTCGTGC